>JAYTTH010000277.1:0-1573 GCA_043745515.1 Pseudobdellovibrionaceae bacterium
TCGATCGAAAACGGAAATGTTGTTTCTTTGGTGAGCTGGGAAAAAGCACTTCCATTTTTTAAGCCAGGCTACGTTGAACTGGTCGCAAAGTACCGGCAAGAACTAAATGAAAAACCAGAAAGTAACTTGTATGGCGGTCAAGCCGTTGACGGCCGCTCTATAGCGATGGTTATTCCTGGGATGAAGCGATTGACGGCTACTATCACTCGATGGCTAGAAAATAAACCGAAATATTTTAGTGTGGCACCTAAAGTTCGTGTTCGAAAGGACTTACGACTTTGCGGCAAATATTACTCTGGAAACTAAACGAGAAAACCAGTCTGTTTATTTACAATACACCTAATTCTTGGAGTTCGTTAATTTCAAGGGGGCCCTTGTAAATATCAGTTAGCCAATTTGAATCAAAGCCTCTTTTTAGAGACCTAGTCGTTTCGGCTAATGAAATTTCAATTGGCATTTTTTCTTTGAATAATCTAGCTAACGCTTGATTGTCATCAATTACGGATTCAACTTTTTCTAGTAAGCTATTTGTCAAAGTTCTCGGAATTTTACTTAATATTTTTAGAGAAAATGAATTTTCTATCCACGGCAAAGACGACAATCCTAAAAATAGAGACCAAGCGCAAAATAAACGGTACTCACGTTCCGTTGCTGGTATAGTCAAAATATAATTCAATGCACCTTCTGAGTTAATAGCAAGGCTTTCCAGCAGTTCCGAGCGATCCGGTACTAGGAAACGGCCTTCTTTTTCATCAGTTTGTTGGTCTTTAAGCAAATTGATTTTTTGAAGAAAAAGTCCAAATTGAAATGAATTGAAAAACAATTCAGTATTCAAAGTAGACTGAGGAAGTGAGGGTGCAATTATATTTGTTAAAAACTCGCCAACAATTCCCGCCACAAAAAAACAATACTGGTTCACCTCAGTTAAGTTTTTCAATTCGACTCTGTTGATGTCGGTTTCGCGGTTTGAAAAAAAGTCCATTCCCTGACTCATCATTATGAGTGATTTTTTAAGAGATTTTTTGGCAGGTTCTGGCAGGGAATTGAAATCTCTTAGTAGCTCAGGTAAGTTTTTTACTAAGTTTTTTTCGCCTTCTGGAATAGATTCTGGAAATTGTAGATTCCAACGTATTAATTGAATTTCAGTTTCTTCAAGATCCAAAGCGTTCTTAAAATTCTTAAATATTTGATTTTTTAGGTCTTGGGTCTCCCAAGAAGCGTCCTCAATTGTGTCTAACACGCGAAAAAGTAAGTAACCCAGTCCCACCCATTCTTTTAGGGGGCTTTTTAGACGGGCAATGCAAAAGGAAAAGCTTCTGCTAACTTCGTCCAGATGTTTTTGATAGTGGGCCTCATAGCTCATACTGTATTGGTACTACTTACTTTAAGGGTGATCAAGTTCCTTATTTTTACTTTTTTACCTGTCATATTATTGTACAGAGTTGGAAGGCTGGAATCAGTCTATACTGCTGAATAAATAGTTCCGTTCAAACGTTGATGGGCTGAGATTATGATTGGATATGTTAAATGGATTGTTATTGTTTCAATTTTGGCGCTGGCGTCTGCGTCCGCT
>JAYTTH010000278.1:0-1571 GCA_043745515.1 Pseudobdellovibrionaceae bacterium
GATTCGAACTCACGAACCCCGCGAAGGGTCTCCAGTTTTCAAGACTGGTGTATTCAACCGCTCTACCATCGCTCCGGGGTCAGTTCTATTGGAAACCCAGTGGACGATCAATGCCTTTTTTGCTTTTAGTCTGCGCGTTAGCCGGTTGTATTGCTTAAGAATTTTCTATTTTATGAGGGTCACACCATTCATATATTTTTGAAGTACTTTGGGAATAGCAATTGTACCATCTTCGTTTTGATAGTTCTCCATGATAGCTATCAATGTGCGTCCTACAGCCAATCCTGATCCATTAATCGTATGGACAAAGGAAGGCTTACCTGTCGTTGCCGATTTAAATCGAATATTGGCTCGGCGAGCTTGAAAGTCTTCAAAATTACTGCACGAACTGATTTCGCGGTATTCGTTTTGTCCTGGAAGCCAAACTTCTAAATCAAATGTTTTAGCTGATCCAAACGACATATCACCTGTGCAAAGAAGCATACGCCGAAATGGCAGTCCCAGAGCCGTCAAAACGGCTTCCGCATCGGATGTTAGTTTTTCGTGCAATTCATGTGATTTGGTGGGCGGTGCAAAAATCATCAGTTCCACTTTGTTAAATTGGTGCTGACGAATTAGTCCCTTGGTATCGCGCCCGTGACTGCCAGCTTCGGACCGAAAGCATGGCGAATAAGCGCAGAATAATTTTGGCAAATCAAATTCGTTTAAAGTTTCATTGTGGTAATAGTTCGTAACCGGAACCTCTGCAGTTGGAATCAAAAAATAATCAGACCCTTCAAGATGAAATAAATCTTCTTTGAACTTGGGCAAATTTCCAGTCCCAATTAAACTTTGAGTATTTACAATAAATGGCGGAATCATTTCCGTGTAGCCATGAGAATCACTGTGAATATCCATCATGAACTGAATTAACGCCCGTTCTAAACGTGCTCCATGGCCCTTAAGAAAAGCAAATCTTGAACCCGTCACTTTCCCTGCGCGCTCAAAATCTATAATTCCGAGTTTTTCGCCTAGTTCCCAATGCTCTTTACCTTTGAAACTAAACGTGGTCTTATTGCCAACAGTTTTTACGATTTTATTTTCTTCGGCTGATTTTCCTACGGGAACAGATTCATGATGCATATTTGGGACCGACAATAAAAGCTGATACACATTTGCATCTACTTCTGCAGCTTTGCGTTCCATATCTTTTACTTCAGAAGAAATTTTTCCAAGCTCTGCCTGCAAAGCGGCTGTGTCTTTGCCTTCGCGCTTCAGCTGCCCTAATTCTTGACTGGCTTTGTTCTGTTTGGATTTTTCTGTCTCTGCTGAAAAAATAAGTTCTTTTCGCTTTTTATTTAGTTCTAAAATTTTTTCTAATACACTGGCATCTGCACTGCGATGATCAAGGTTGGCTCGGTATGTGTCTAAATAGCTGATTTCGCCATTTTCTGCTTTTTTTTCTAATAATTTAATATCTATCATGATCGATTTCCGATTTTTAAGGTGCGATCAGTATATACATTTTTAGAATTTGAATGACAAGAACACAAACCAAATCAAACACTAAGATTTTGACCATATTCCAGCTT
>JAYTTH010000279.1:0-21832 GCA_043745515.1 Pseudobdellovibrionaceae bacterium
TTGGTATGGTAGTTAATTTAATCTTCCGCTATTGATTTAGCAGGAATGATGCTAAAATCGAAGAAATATGTCATCAGAAAAACATGTTATTGAAATTGCTAGCGGTTCAAAAAAAATAAAAGTCGGAGACGGCTCATTTACCGTCATTGCTGGTCCCTGCGCGATTGAAAGCTATCAGCAGTTTTTTAATACAGCGACATACGTTGCTGAACATGGCGCTTCCTTGCTTCGTGGTGGAATCTGGAAACTGCGGACCTCAGCCAAAACATTTCAAGGACTAGGTGATGAAGGTCTGGAAATCGTTAAAAAAGTAACCTCTGAGCTGAACATGGGCATCACTGCTGAAATTACGGATCCCAGACAAATCGAAGGACTCTATCCTTTGGTTTCTATGTTTCAAGTCGGCTCTAGAAATATGCACAACTATGCTTTACTTAAAGAGTTGGCAAAACAAGACAAACCTGTACTTTTAAAACGAGGTTTTGCTGCTTTGGTGTCCGAGTGGCTTAGTGCTGCCGATTATGTCAACCAATCTGGAAAACCAAAGGTGATTTTGTGTGAACGCGGAATTCGCACGTTTGAAACTTCAACCAGAAATACATTGGACTTAAACTCGGCCGCATATGCCAAACTGAATTCCCCGTATCCAGTAATTGTAGATCCTTCTCATGGAGTTGGAATCAGCGCACTTGTACCAAGCCTGGCTTTGGCCGCAACTGCAGTTGGCGTAGACGGTTTAATTATGGAAGTTCACCCGAATCCAAAAGAGGCTCTTTCTGATGGCATGCAAGCCTTGACCTTTGAAAATTTTGATCAGTTGATGGCCAAGATGACGAAAGTCTTATCGGCTTTGGATCGATCCGTTCAGAGGCTCTAAATGAATACATCGACGGTCGATCCTCAAAAAATTAAAAACATGTTTTCCAAAGTAGCATCGGGCTATGACCGAGCCAACGATATTTTATCTGCTGGCATCCACCATTTATGGCGCAAGAAATTAGTAAAACTAAGCGGCGCAAGTTCAGGGCAAACAGTGCTAGATTGCGCGACGGGAACAGGCGACCTTGCCATAGAATTTAAAAAAACGGTTGGATCTGCTGGACATGTCACAGGCACTGATTTTTGCAAAGAAATGCTCGATTTTGCGCCTGATAAAGCAAAAAAACAAAACTTGGATATTTTATTTTCAGTCGCCGATGTTACAAATCTAGACTTCCCTAACAATTCGTTTGATATCACCAGCATTTCATTTGGAATTAGAAACGTTGCCGATCCCATAAAAGGAATTTCCGAACTGGCCCGAGTAACAAAGCCCGGTGGAAAAGTCTGCGTCCTAGAATTTGGCCAAATTGAAAACCCCGCACTTAATAAAGCTTACCAATTCTATTCAACAAAAATCCTACCTAAAATTGGTGGCACCATCACTGGCCAAACAGAAGCCTACGAATACCTACAAAACTCGTCAGCAAAGTTTCCCTGCCGAGCGGATTTCGTAAACCTAATGAACCAAGCCAGCCGATTTTCAAAAATCGAATGCATACCAGTCAGTTTTGGCATTGCTTATATTTATATCGGCACCAAAAGCGTTTAGAATATTTAATAAAATAGAAAAATATTACCAACCCGATTTTCATACCTCAATATATTCCAAACCAATAAGATTTTGCAACCATACAAGCTGCGCTTCAGACTAGAAAGTCGTCTTTAGTTTTCTTCCTTTCAGCACCACTGAATTGAACTTTTAAGAGTGAAATTCCGTTCTGAGACCGCCCCCCGCTGGAAAGGAGCAAAACCAAAGCCCTACCTCGGTCCCAATTCCAAAGTCTCGATCTAGACCTAACAAAATAAATTACCTTAGCTAAACCCACCTATTCCAACTAAAATTTAAGTATATAATTTCAAAAGGAATTCTATGAAACAAAGAACCACTTATTTCCTGGTTTTAATTTTTTTGTCATACCAAGTTAGTTTTGCCCAGGAAAAAAAACCAGCCCCTCTACCGTCCGTAAAAAAAGAGGCTACGACGGCGGAAAGTAAAAAAGCAGAATCTTTGGATCTGGAACCAGATAAATTAGAAACGCAGTTTTTAAATGCTTTAGATTATCCTGAACTTCAGGTGGTCCCACGAGCCAGCGAACGGCTGCAAATGGACGGCGTTACAGAATCACGCGATGGTTATATGATGTTTTGGCCTTTCCTGGCCGCCTCGGGTACAACGATGGTGGTTGCTTTGATGTACAAAAATCATTTTAAACCGGGATCTGAAAACGATGAGAGTTATCGAAGCAATGCTGATTTTAAAGTCAACGCGGCAGCCGGTCTATCAGCCGCTTGGTTTGCTGCGACTTATTTTATTTCTGCGAGTGAGCCTTACAATTCAGCTCTTTATAAAATAAACCAAATAAAAGGCAAAGACAAAAAATCCATGTTGCTTCGTGAACGGCTCGCCGAAGAAGCAATGCAGAAACCTGCAGATCTTGTAAAAATGCTCGCTTATGGATCAGCGATTACCAATTTTGCAGCGGCGGCCAGTTTGCTTGATACGGTAAGCTCTGATTATAATATTTATGCTGGAATCGCGATGCTAACTTCTTTTCTGCCTTTGATTTTCAAAAATAAATATCAAGAGAACTTTGAAAAGCACAATGAATACAAACGCAAAATTTATGCTCCGGTCGTTTTTACGGACGTCTATAAACCGAACGCCTACGCTGAATGGAAACCGCGCCTAGTGCTACAATGGAATTACTAGCCATGTCTATTCGACTCTTACTGGTTTGGATGGCTTTTGTTTCGACTTCGGCAGCATGGGCGTCACCTGATGATGGCTTACTGTACGATAAATTACCTGATCCTCGATTTTGCAACTCTGCAGACGAGTTTAAAAGCGCCTATTCGTTTTTAATAAAGCAAACTGATCTAAGCTTTACGGAACCGCAAGCGGTTCGAGGAGCCCTTAAAATTGCTAAGCATTGCAATGGCTCTTTTGAAAGATTCTCGCAAGTTTTTAGAGTTCTTGAAAAATCTGGCGTCGATGTTAAAAGAACTTTTGAAGTCGCCCTTGAATATTCGTCATTTTCAACTGAAAGAGCTAGAAATTTCTACGTTTTGTTTCAAAAACTTTTTTTAGAAAACTATTTGGATTTGGATTTTACGACGGCTTATAAAATTTCTCATCAATTGTCCAAAGACTACAAAGGTGATCCGGCCAAGCTCCGAGACGATTTTGTGAAAATAGTGAATTATTGCACAAACGATAAAATGTTCAGCTTGGGAAAACGAATGTGTATGGAACTGGCCATGAAACTCACTAAATACACTGAACTATTTCCGAATGGAGTTTTTGACGATTTTAAAAATTTCGTAACTTACACTCAAACAAACAAACATCTCGGATTTAATTTAAAAGAAGCACTGATTCTAGCCATGCGCGTAATTTCTAAGGGGCCCAAGGCGCCCCAGAATTTCAAAAAGACAATCGATTTTGCATTAGACAAAGGCGAGAATCTAAAGCTAGCCGAACTGCAAGCATTTCAGCTAGCCCTGTTGGTAACTGATCTCTCTTTTGATCCTACCCAAAAAAACGAAGAGCCAAAAGCGACAGCGGCCGATGATAAGAAAATTAAATAGTTTTATAGTTTTACTATTTATTTTGAGCCCATATGGTTCGCCAGCCAACCAGGCACTAAAATCGCTTGCGATAGGAAAACAAAAACTATCTTCAGTAGAATTGCAATGGGAAGACTCACCCGGCGCATTTATGTACGAAGTTGAAGTTTCTAATTCCAAAGGAAAACGACTAAAATCCTTCACGTCTAAAAGCAGCCTATTTCAATTTAAATCTACGTCAGGTAAGATTAAAATCCGCGGCAGAATTATCGATGCCTATGGTAAACGAGGACTATGGAGCGAGGTGACTTCGATTGAAGTTCCTCCGGATGATCTCAAGTTTTCAGAGAACCCTGAAAATCAAAAACCGATAAGCGCAAATGCCTCGAGCTCTAATAGCAAGGGAAAAGTGGCACTGTCCTGGCCCGAAACTGTGCAGGCACGACGTTACCTTGTTAAAATTCTAGATAAAGATGATAAAGTAATTCAGCAAAAAGAAACAATGAATCTAAACGAAAAATTTGAACTTCCTGTTGGCGCCTATTCATTTTCCGTAACGCCCATTGGAATAGATCACGTCGTAGGCAAAGAAGTTAGAGCTCCACAAAAAATTCAAATTGGTTCGGCCCAGTTGTCGACCGAAAAATTTCAACTTGCCAAAAAAGACGAACCATTAAATATAAAAATGCCAAAGAGAAATAATTTTGAAATTTATGGGGCGCTCGAGTATGCCTATCATCTTTCTGAAGTTTGGACGCCGGTACTAAATTACACTCCATTTGCTGATGATATTTGGACGCCAACCGACAAATTAAAACCGGGTAGGTACCGCATATCATTTTGGACGAGTCGGAAAAATTGGATTGATTCGGACAAATTCTACCATGAATTTGTCGTGAAACCCACTGAAGCCGAAATTGCAGCTGCACAATAGCAGCAAATAATTAAATAGCGATTGGAACAATTGAAATCTGACCGTCCGCTTGGATTGTTAACTCGACATTTTTCAATTCTTTTTTAGCTAAACTGTTCGACAAATCGACTACAGCACCAGTCAGATTCTTAATTCTTACAATTCCAGAAAGTTTTATACCTGACACTAAGACTGCGCCGTTTACTGACTTGTCTGCATTAGTCAGTCCATCAACGGTCAGTTCGTCCAATTCTAAAATACTAGCGCCCTTAAATGCTTTCAATACATTGGCTGCTTCTTTATAAAAACCGTCAGCCAAGCTTACCTTTGGATTGGCACCTGGTCGTTGATCCACAATATTGAAATTTACGCCGTCCACAACAAATCGATCGGAATAAAACTGCATGAAAAAATCAAATCCAGACTTTATAGGTGAAAAGTATTGAGTTCTGTGGCCCTTATCAATATTCAAAAAATGCACCAAAGGTTCACCGGCGAAGGTTTCACGATGTAACCGATCCAATTTTAAAATGACCGACCCCATTGCGCCTTCTAACTGAACAAAACTTTTTTCTATTCCGTCTGCGTTTTTTTGTTTTTTAGTATTTGTTATCAAATCAGGAGCAATCAATTCCAACAGTTTTTCATTACCGCCTACCTTTGTTGCCAAGCGCGAAAGTTTTGGTTGCAAGACATTGAAATTAAAAAGAACCATATTCGTATTAAACATAGCTTTGTTATCATTTGGTCTCAATCCTAGTTTAGCGAATAAATCCACTTGATCTAAAAATCCTTTTTTTACTGCTGATTCAGCTTGGGCTTTTTCTACGATAGTGACGTATTCTTGCCCCTTAGAATTGAATCCAATTGCGATTTGTCCGCCTTGTTTATCAAGATCAGTTTTTTCCGTCGTAACCATAACAATGGGCAAATTTTCTTTAGACATCCAACCTACAATTTCTGGACTGGGTGTGCTCATTAAATCTTCACCGTTTCCAATGACTCCCACTAGCGCTTCTTTTTTATTTGTCTTAGGAAGTCTTTTGTTTAAAGTTGCAACGATGGCTTCTATTGCAAAAAGACCGTGACCGGCTGGGGCCGTTCGTTCTCGAGTCAAAAATCCATTTTCGTCAATCGTTGGAATGTGGTATTGAACAGTGGCTTGGGCTCGTATATCGCCCTTTTCTTTTGAAACAGCGAGTAAGCTTTTTCCTTGCAACAATGAATTCGGCTTGGTCCACGTTCCATCGATACTTTGTTCTGTTTCATTGCTAACAACATCTTGAAAGATAACCTGTTTATATTTGTCAGATTGGGCCAACAATTGAAGTATCTGAAGTTCCGCAATACTTAAAATATGAAGATGCCCATCCACAATAACCTCGGCATGAAGGTCGGTTCCTTTCGAACCAATTTTTATGGATCCTGTTCTTCCTAATTTTTGATAAATTTCTTTTAAAAACTCAACTCGAACAATTCCAGATCCTGTTCCAGCCATTAATTTTTTAACCCAAAATCGCACGTCTTTGGTTACGGATTGATATTCAGTTTTATTTGTAAGAATACTTGAATACTCGGTGACAGGTACAGATTTCAACAGATCACTACTGGCAATCGCGGTTGGCACAACCATCGATGTTTTTCCCAAAGCGTCTTTCAGATTGTGATGATCCGCGATGACGATAGTAGAATCGCTAGATTTTGATCTCTTGGATTCGGCGTAAGATCCAAGCAACACTTGCAGATACTTAAAATTGATATCATCAAGCCCGAGACTGGTTTGAATACGCTTAACAATTTCAGGACGAACGGTTCCAGCAGGTTGGGCCAATATTTGAGTCGTAAGCTGCAAGCTTTGGCTATTATATAAATACTGGCATTCTAAACTAGAGGCCTGAGACACTTGAAAGGCAAAGGTCAACGCTATACCAAAAAATAATTTACTCATAATTCACCTCGTGATGAGGTGAAGATAAGGTAAAATTGTAAATTCTCCCATATCGACTTTTTAGACAGGTAATTTTAACAAGGTCCAATTAAAGAGCGAACTCCTCGTCTTGCTCTATTTGACTCAAAACCCAATCAAATTGGCCCAGGGTCACTTTTGTACCGCAGAAATCGCACAAGCCACTCATTTCAATTTTCATATTCGCGCCGCATGAAGGGCACAAATTAAAGTCTCGAGTCTTGCCTTGTTTATGGTTAGCATTAATGCCTTTTATAAAGGTCCAATACTCTGAAAATTTTACAGGGCGGCTGCGATGCCCCCGCAATACCTTCCCATTTCGATCTAATGTATAATCGATCATATTGGCAAAGATTCGAAAAGTTAAGCTTGTGTAATATTGATCCTTTACCAAGCTAACCGGCTCAATCTGATCTACCACCACGTTGCTAATATAGTTAGTCTGCCCATTTCGTTTTAAATCTTCTATCCAAAACATATGTGAATGAAACAACGTATCTGTTTCATAGGGCCGCGCTAAGGCCCAGTTCTTTTGTGTCCAAGCTTTTTGCAATTCTAAAAATACGTCTTCGGCTCTCTTAAATACGTGGTCGTATTCATCATTAAGTTCCGTATCAACACGTGTCTCAATTCCAGGCTCTCGAATTGTTGGCAAACGAACACCGTAATCGACAAGGCTCATTGATGAGTATTCATTTTCAATAGACGTGGTTTCAGTCAGAACTTCTTTGCTCGAATTCATTTCGTATACAAACCATAAAAAACGCCCGCCTTTGTTTGTTTGGTTACAACGGCCGCAAACACCTGACACGGTCTCTGTGATAGGAGCGCCGCAATTGGGGCACATAACAGCGGTCATTTTATCCGGAACCGGCGATAGTACCTTTGTGGATTTGCGCAGCTTCCAAGTTTCAGATAATTTATAACGAGTCGGTGTATTTTTTCGATCTACTTCGGTGTAGTTTGCGCTAAATCCCACTTCCACCGTCATAGAGTCGTCTTGAACATTGATTGTAGCTCTGGCTATCGTGCAATTCCCTATCACTATGCCTTGGACTGATGCTATTGAACTATTTCCTTTTAAATACTGGGGTTCAAAAAAAGCAGATAAGGAATCCAATTTTCCGGCGCCACGGGTTTCGTGATAGGAATGATAGAGTGAAAATATAAAATCTTTGAAAATTGGAAAAGAAAAACCGGGATCATACTGAATAATGCGGTCGATATAATCACGCGTGCGATTAATATTGAGGACCACTGGCGGACTTGGATCCGTGCCATAGGACGAATAATAGTCGTTATATTTGGTGTTATTTTTATAATACCGATAGATAAAAAATACGGCTACTAACAATAATGGGATTCCAAATGCAGGGTAGATAAAACAGAGCCTTATTAACAAATAAATTATATCAAATAAAAATCCACCGCCACCGTTTCCCGAGCCACTGCCGCCGTAAGAATGAGAGCCCCCGCTCGAGCGCGAGCCGCCGCCATAAGAATCACCGCCTCCAACCCGGGCGCTCGCTTCTAGCGCCATTAATAACATCGGCCCAAGTATCCAAATCCATCTTTGCGTTTGATAATTTTTCATATTGAATCATCCGTATAGGCTTGAACTATTTCATTTTCATCGTCTTCATTGGGCCACTTCGATTTCCAAAATACCCCAAAGGTTCGAATCTGCGATCCCACAGAATCACTTAATTCTTTTCCTTTAAACGCTTTTTGAAAGTCTTTGGTAAACGATTCCAATTCTTCTTTTGAAATTTTTTGAAGTACACCTTTATCTGGAACTAAAATGCAGTCATTTTCCCAGTGTGAATATTTAATAAGCAGGCCCGAGCGAAGTCTCGTATTGAACATTCCTAGATTATAAAACTCACGTCCAGCAGCTTTTATAAGATTCGTCTTTTTTATCTTTTTTGGAATGAGATATTTCAATATCTCGAGTCGCATTAGTACTAAATAACTAATTAGAATTAACACGAAAGATTCAATACATAGAATTTCAAAATCGAATGAATCATTTAATAACAAAGCCGAAATCCAAAATATTTGAACTGCCACCAGAGTATAAAACCAGAAAAAATTGTAATAGGAATCGCTTTGCTTTTTAATCGAAACAACAAGTTCAATTTGAGTTCGTGATTCAAACTCTTCAACACAATGATTGATCACATCCCTAGGGTTTTTCATTACTTTGCTCCAAATTTGAAATGCGATCCGTTCTCGCCATCAGCCAATGATCAAAAAGAATAAACGAAGTCATAGCCTCAAGAACTGGAATCGCACGTGGTACAATGCACGGATCATGACGACCTTTTTTTGCCACATCTAAGATAGAAGACGTAGGTTTAAAAAAAACTCGAAACCGTATCGTTTGCCCTGTTGAAATTCCGCCCTGAATTCCACCATACTGACTTACTTTTTTATCTGAATGAAACTCAATCCCACTTCTTTCGATACTTTCAAATCCTTCGGCAAAATCGACTGCCAACGTCGCACCCAAACTCATCGCGGCGGATGCCAAATCAGATTTAAGCTTATGAAAAACAGGCTGCCCAAGCCCTGACGGTGGGTTGTATATCGCTATTTCAGCGACTCCGCCAAAAGAATCTCCATTGGCCCGAGCAGTTTCCAATTTTTCTGAAATGAATTCACTATTTTTGAAGGGAAATCGAGCTGCATATTGATCCACGGTATTTCGATCAGCACTTGCTGATAAAGCCCGGTCACATTCAAATTCGCCGATCTTAGAAGCCAAACCGACCACTCGTAAGGAAGGCAATACTTTTTCCAAAGCAAGCTCGCATAAAGAGCCAGCTATCACTCGACACAAGGTTTCTCGACCCGAGGAGCGCCCACCTCCGCGGTGGTCTGCATGGCCAAATTTATCCAACCATGTTTTGTCTGCGTGGCCGTGCCTTGGTTGCTTCTTAATTTCTTCATAGTCTTCGCTTCGGGCATTTTGATTTAAAACCCAAGCGCAAATGGGTGTCCCCAGTGAAATGCCCTGATAAACCCCGCTGACAATTTCTACTTTATCTAGTTCCTTTCGCTGAGAAACTAGGCCAGAGGTTCCTGGTTTACGTCTGTCCAAAAATTTTTGCACACTGGCGATATCAATTTTTACGCCGGCGGGAAATCCATCAATAACCACACCCATTGCGCGGCCATGACTTTCCCCAAAGGTATGCATTACAATTCGATTTCCAAAACTATTAGCGTTCATCAAATTGGCTCCAAAACATTTGTTGTCCGATACCCTGTTCTTTAAACATTTCAAGTCCAGATACAAAAGGAATATGGTTCTCCTTAGCTAGCTCTAGACCCATGGAATTGCTTCCGTAGCTTAAATCGAAAATCATTTTAATAGTACAGTTTTTTGGAATCTTGGTAACTGGGCTTCTAGGTGCAGCCCAAATAAGAATGTCGATATTATTAATCTTTGCCGGCAGCTGGCCTTGGCGTGAGGCGACAAGTAGCACGCTAGGCAACTGTTGCTTGATAGACGCGACAACGCCGCCGCCACCCCACAAAACTATGGAAAGCTTGTCCAATGGCTTTTTGAATTCGTCCTTGGCAATTCGTGACAAAGTCTTCATTATTCCAATTGCGTCCGTGTTTGTAGCTGCGATTTTGCTTTTAGATTGAAATACCAAAGTATTTAACGACTTCAAGTCTGGAGAATTCAAAAAGCGAGTCTTGTATTTTCGATAAACTGATTCTTTATAGGGAGCCGTGATAGAAACTTCTTTAAGACCAATAGATTCAAGAAAATCCATCGCAAAATCAAATTCTTTTTCTTCTATTTTAATTCCAAAATAGGGCGATTTTTTTTTTTTCATAAATTCATAATGAAATACTGGAGAGTAGCTATGTTGAATGGGATTTCCTATCACGCCTGAAAACGACGAAAATTCATCAGAATAGACAAGTGAATCAAACATAGTAGGCTGATCGGCAACTCTGGAAAACCCATCATTAATGAAATTCATATTCTGTTTAGAAAGCATAAAACAACGAAACCATTTCCAGTCACCAGTTAAACTTCGGGGAAAAATGAGTCTTCGTTTTGAATCTTCTCTATACCAATCAAATAAAATTTTTAATTCCGCGTACGATTTGATTAAAGGCGAACATTTTAGTATTGGCTTCCCGATGGGTTTAGCATTCGATTCAAGCCGATCAATTGATTCTAATACACTATCTTCATGACAAGAAACAATTAGCTTATTTTTTGCTAACTTTGAATTCTCGGAAATGAATCGGGCCATTATTTTTTGAAGCGAACAATCAATGTCTACCCAGTCAACTTCGGACAATGTGTCAGCCAAATCATTCAAATCATGGTGAGCCTGTTTTCTAAAGGAAACAATCATTTTGGATACTTTCCTGAAGGACCCAACCAGCTGGATGATATCTTTTGCCGAGAAAAGATCGGTCCTTAGCTCGATAGTGTCGTAAAATACCTTGTTACCGATATTATTGCTATCTAAAGTCAAAATTCCTTTTCGCTTTTTCGTGGTCCGAAAAAGTATGTCTTTAAATAGATTTTTCTCATGGTCCAATAAATTTTTTTTCAAAAGCCCACTGCTTTCGATTAATTGAATTCCTTCGGGCATATCGTAAATATAATTTGCACGGTCAAAATATTTTTTGTTTCGCTTATCAAAGCGAGATAAATAATCATCCAGAGGTTTAAGTTTAGAATTTAATATTGGTCGATTTAGAAAAATGCGTCCTCCAGAATCTGTCGGGCGCCTTATCCAAATACAAACTACATCTTCAGGAAGATTATCCAGCTGAAATCCAGCTCCTAGAGACACCACGATGTCTTTTTTATTCAAAAGCTCATGTGCTTGATCGATTTCTTTAGAACGAAAGTAGTCTTCACCAAATGTTTCAAAAATTTTATAAATTGGATTTGCCACTTTTTTAGAAATAACAGCGTCTAAATCAAAATACTCAAATTGTGGAAAATAGATTCGAAGGCGCTCGAGAAGCTCTGTCTTGCCAACGCCCCGGTGCCCTATCAGCGCTACCTTAACATCACTCATTGACCAAACCTAAAATGTCCCAAAACTGAGGAAAACTTTTATTAACAACTTCGATGTCCGAGAGTTCAATTTCAAAGCCTGCATACGCAAATAAAGCAGCGGCAAACGCCATTCTATGATCCTGATCGGGATCAAATTTAAATTTTTTAGGTTCAAAATCTGAGTGCCCATGAATGACAAGGCCGTCCGCTAGTTTAGTAACTGGAATTCCAGCCAGTTCTAACAACTCAAATGTTTTAGCAATACGGTCCGATTCTTTGTTCACTAAATGGGGCGCGCCGTGTACCTTGTGCATCCCTTCGGAAAAGCTAACTAATGCACAAAGCACAGGAAACAAATCTGGACAATTCTGCACATCTAATTCTACAAATTTAGGCAAGTCTTGTTTAGAAATATCAAATAGTTTTGATTTATTAGTGAACTTCAAATTCCATTCTTCAAAAAATTTCAGAAATTGGAAATCAGGCTGTCCAAATTTATTTTCGCATGACTTAACTTTAAGATTACCGAACAAAAGTGCAAAACAAGATAAAGTAAACACACTGCTTGCGTCGACCTCTGGTTTTAATTTAAAATCTTTTACAATTTGTTTAGCGCCGATGATCATTTCATCTGATCCATCTTGAATATTCATTCCAAGTTGCTGACAAATATTTTTTGTTAACTGCAAAAAAGACGCTGATGATACCGAAGAAACCAGTTTTATTGTCAATGGCTGTTCTAAGTTCCAAGAATTCAGTAATATCGCGGAAACAAATTGGCTGCTTAAATCCGATTTTACAGTGACCTCTGAAATACCTTGCCATCCATGGGCCACAACATGAAGAGTTTCATCATCTTTCTTCATTACCAAAGTACCCAGCTGACTCAATGCTTGAAATAGATCTTCATGTGGCCTTGCTATTAATCTTTTATGCGCCCGAACTGTGTACCGCCCTGGCGTTCGGCTCAATCGCCCAAGAAAAAATCGAAGCGACGTACCACCAGCACCTAGGTCAAATTCATAACGGCCGTTTTCAAATCGACCTAGCGCCTGTTGCAGGAACAACACGTCATCAGCATCTGACTTAATTCCTAATTTCAAATTTTTGTAATGAGATTGGACCACCAAAAGTCGATTGACTATTGATTTTGAATCGTCAATGGGACCATCGTACTTAAATTCTTTTGATCTAAATTTAAGAATTTGTGGCATAGTCATGTGTCTCAAATTGTTTTTTTTGTCGCTTATATTCGGCTTGAATATCATGAACGCTAACAGATTCTATTTTTAATTTTGAAGGGCCGGAAGGAAATACATAACGTATAATTTGATTTTCTTTTTTTTTGTCTGCAACTAAATATTTAGCAAGCTCAGTCTCTTTTAAGCCAAAAAGTGCGTTCCTATAAAAAAGACTTAACACACCATTGGAAATTTCAGACTTGCAAAATAAATTGAATTCTCTGCTCACGATTTCGCCGCGATTCAAGGCCCACAGAAAATCAAAATACATTCCTAGCAAGACGGCAATTCCATGATGAATTCCCAGCTTAGCTTCCCACGCGTGGGCCAAAGTGTGCCCAAAATTTAAAAGGTAGCGTACTCCTTTTGTTTCAAATGGATCTTGTTTTACTATTTTATATTTTCCCTCAATTGCCAAAGATAAATAACTAAACAAATCAATAGTGTTTAAGCGTTCAGATGCCACTTTTTTAAAAAACCGCGGAGAATGAATAAAAGCAATTTTAATCAATTCACCAAAGCCTTCCACTTTGCGATCTATAGGTTGTTGATTTAGTAAATCGCGAATAAGAATCACTTCAGCAGCTGGATAGATTGTCCCGATTTGATTTTTTGCATCGTGAAAGTTTATACCATTTTTTCCGCCATGGGCGCTGTCAATTGCGGAAAGCCAAGTCGATGGAACCATTACTAAGGGCAATCCACGTTTTAAAATATGCGCAAGGAAGCCACCAAAATCACCTAGTGTGCCACCACCAACTACAACAAGTTTGGTTTTCCTGGTAATTTCGAATTTTTTATTAGAAAATAGGGCATTCAATATTTTTGTAAGCGTTGACATTGATTTTGTAGATTCGGAGCCTTCCAAACAATAGATGACGGCCCTCTTATTCTTATTGGTAATTATATCTATATTTTTTTTTAATTTCTTATCGATCAAAATTATATTGGGTTCTAAAAGAAATGGCTCTAACACTTTTATAGAGTCAGAGAACCTAACATGAGTCTTGTTTGTGGCCGAAGCCGAATAAACCTTACTTCTTTTCTTCACTTTGGAATTCTTGTTTCGCTTTTTTGAATGATTCTTTTAAAGTACTAATACTGTCCTGGAAACCATTTTTAACTCGATCCCAAGCGCGACCAGACGAGGTTTGTAGTTTGTTGAAATCTGATGTTACCTCTGCCCGTTGTTTTTCTAAAAAAGCTATTTGGTCATTGATTTGTTTATTAGTTTCTTCGCTAGCTGTAGTTTTGACTTTATTAGCTTTGATTTTAATATCAGAAATTTCACTATCCAAAGCTCGCATCTGAGTTTTAAATTCTTTTTGAATTTTCTCTTTTTGTTCTTTGGAATAATCAGACACATCATCGACCGTCTTGTCGACTTTTTTACCAATATGTTCGCCCACGCCTTCATTGGCAAATACATATAAAAAACTAAATATACAAAGTAGGGTCACGGATTTCATTATTACCACCTGTTACACGCATCATAACAGAACCCGTGCCGGCTCCAAGCCTTATTTGGTTTGGCTCAAGCTGCGTAAACCCTTAAATTCTTTTTCTATATCAGCAAAGCTTGATTTGTTGCTCGTAAAAAGCTCCCAAGTGACATAGTTGGTTACAATTGCATTTTTATCTGTCGTGTTTTTAATAGGATCGTTTAACTTCTGAATGAACTCAAATCCAATAGGTCTCGCATTGAGTGCTTCTGTAAACAATGCTTGATGAATTTTACTAATTTTAGGATCCGACGACAAGGTTTTTAACAAGGCTGGATTGTGACCGCCTTTAAGAGACAGCAAAAAATATGAATTATTTTTTGGAACATACTTCCAATGATTCAGAGCCCCTTCAGCGACAGTCGCCCCATCATTAGAGCCCTGGAAATAGTACACTGGCACACCTGTAGAGTAATTTCGTTCGTCGTATAAATTTTCCATTTCCACAGTAATTCCTTGCTGAGCGCAATCATTTGCCCAAAACTTATTGCCCTTTGTTGCCTCTTCATAAAAGCCGCCGGCATGGGAATAATTCAAAGAAAACTTATCTTTTGAAAATCCTCCGAGTTCTTTGCAATAAAATCTAATTAGTACATTTTCATCTACGGCACCTGGAAATTGCGCAGTTTTATGTAGACCGTTTTCTTTTTCCATCGACTCTGCCAGGCGGCTGAATGAATCTTCAGTGACCCCACCCTCAGTAGGAAATAGTTTTTTAAACACCACATCTCGAATATACCTAAAACCCCCATCTGAATAATGAGCTCCACTAAGGAAGTGCCAAAGCACGGCTTTCTTTTTAGGGTCGTTTCCAAAAAGTGCGTCCTCAAAAGCCTGCTTTTGATTTTCATTTAATGAGGATAAAACCAAATTATATTTTTCCACATCGTAAGTATAACGAGACAAGTTTTCAACCTTGCCAACAACTCCTTCTATTACCAATGATTTAACTACTTTTTCAAATTTGTTTGCATAGATTGTAGCCGGAACGGTGCCATAGCTAACTCCATAAATCGAAACAGATGATAAACTATAGGCTTTGCGAATTTCATCAATGTCGCGAGCCGTGTTTAGCGATGAATACATAGCTTGATTCGTATAATCGTCCCAAGTTGCAGGTGCTGAGCAACCTACGCCGCGTTGATCAAAGTGAATTTGGTTGATTCCTGAATCAACAATGTCAGAAAACGTGTGCGTATTTTGTCCCGGCCCACCGTCTACAAAAATAAATGAAGGCAAATTCGCATCAAAGGCCTTCTTAGTATATACATAAATTTTTATTGTTTTCTTATTATCATTATAGTCATAGGGCACATCGATCCATTTTCCAATTTCAAACGTCAGTGGTTCACCTGTATTTGTATATTTAGCGCAAAACTGTTCACCTGACATGTAGTTTTCCCGGGTTACCTTGGATAAAACGGGCACATTAACGGCTACAGAATCTTTGGCTGTTTCAAATCCACCAGTATTGCATGATGAAAGCACAAAGCTGAATGCTAGGATCATCATTATCAAGAACCCCATTCCAAAACCCACAAAACCTCCCCAGGTTTTGATTTCAGCAATTTTTCAAATTCTAATTTACAGAAATTGCGAAATCTTCAAGCAACGTATTCGATAGTGACATTTCCCGCATTAAAATACGGTGACTTAGTAAAAATTCAAAGACTGTTTACTTTTTTGACACCTATTTGGAACCAAATTAAATCTTTAAAGGCTGTGGCTTTAGAAATCCCACATTCGCCAGGCGGGAAGGCAGTTCTTTACCCATTTGTTCTTTTAACCACGGAGCAATCGATAAAACTTTACCTAAATCCATCCCCGTTTTTAAACCCATTTTTTGAAACATGTAGAGAACGTCTTCCGTAGCGACATTTCCAGTCGCAGCTGGAGCATAAGGGCAACCGCCGAGGCCGCCAATACTAGAGTCAAACACGGACACGCCTTCGTTGTAAGCCGCCAAAATATTAGCTAAGGCCTGCCCTCGAGTATCATGAAAATGGCCAGCCAAGGATTTGACCGGGACTTTCTTTTTTAATTTTTTAAACAAAGATTGCACCTGTCCAACATGGGCCACGCCGATGGTGTCCCCGATTGACACTTCAAAAGCGCCCATTTTTACCAGCCGATAGGCCATTTCAACGACCACGTTTTCAGGAACGTCACCTTCGAACGGACATCCAAAACATACACTTAAATACCCGCGAACTTTAATTTTGTTCTTTTTAGCTAAAGCAAAAACGGGTTTGAATCTTTCAAAACTTTCTTCGATTGTGCAATTAATGTTTCTGCGAGAAAACGATTCGCTACAGCCGGCAAAGACGGCCACTTCGGTAGGTTTATAAATCAAGGCTTGATTCATACCAAACTCATTAGGTACCAAAACAGAATAGTGAGGCTTGCCATTCCATTTCTGAAGCCCTGACAGCACGTCCCCGGTTCCATCCATTTGCGGGATCTTATCAAAACGCACAAAAGCACCGGCTTCAATGCGATGGGCGCCGGCGGCAATAAGGCGTTTAGCTAGCTCTATTTTTTGCGAAACGCTTAGTATTTTTTTTTCATTCTGAAGCCCATCTCGCAGACCAACTTCTACAATCTTTATCGTTTTAGACTGGGCCATTAGGGTTCCTTGCTTGGTTCAATTTCTGCAATTAAGGCCCCCAAGTTGACCTGATCATTTTCTTTAAATGATATTTTTTTAATAACGCCGGCCATGTTGGCTTTCAACGTGTACTCCATTTTCATTGCTTCCATAACTAAAACACTTTCACCCACCGCTACGGCATCACCCAAATTTTTAAACAGTTTAGTTATCTTGCCTGGCATTGGGGCATAAATTAAATTAGATTTTACGTCTTTTGACGATGACTTACCTCGGCGTTTCGATCCCGTGGTCTCTTGTTCAAAGCACAAAGTCTGCCCATTTATATGAATCCATAATTTATCTGCGACAATCTGGCCAAGGGCTTTTACAACGTCTGAATTGATTTTTTTTTCAAATTTCTGAATCACCACATTCTCCATTGCTGATTCCATGGGTTTTGATTTCCAATAGCAGACGACTGCATTTTACTTTTTGGAATTTGAATTTGCTTTTTTATTTCAACAATAAACGATTCTACCTCTTTCGACCTTGTAGGTTCGATCAATGGCTCAGAAAAATATTTGCCGATAAACTGAGTTGTCATTTTACCACTAATAAATTCAGGATGCGACAGGATGGCCTTTATATAAGGAATATTTGTGTGAACTCCAAAAATAATAGTCTGCCTTAGCACTTCAATCATTTTTTGAATCGCCCGGGGTCGCGACTCGTCCCACACAATGACTTTAGCTATCATGGGATCATAATAAGATGTAATGACATCGCCTTCCTCAAATCCATACTCAAAGCGACGTCCCGGTCCTTCGGGAAAATGAACATGGCCCAGTTTGCCTGTGCTGGGCATTCCGCCCAAATAAGAATTTTCCGCATAGACACGACATTCAATACTGTGGCCCTGGAACGAGCGATATTGATCCCCTGAAAAAATAAAACTCTTGGAGGCGTTCAAAATTTGTGCTTTTACAAGGTCAATCCCCAAAATCATTTCTGTTACTGGATGTTCAACTTGCAGGCGTGTGTTAACTTCGAGTAGAAAAAATTCGTTGTCTTGAAATAGAAATTCTACGGTGCCGGCACTTGTGTATCCGGCAGCCTGTGCAATAGCGACGGCCGCATCACCCATTTTTTTTCGCAAATCAGGGGTTATAGACGGCGACGAAGCTTCTTCTATAATTTTTTGATGCCGCCTTTGAACAGAACATTCCCGCTCGAAAAGATGTCGAACTTTCCCAATGGAATCGCCAAAAATTTGAAATTCAATGTGCTTGGCTCGATCCAAATATTTTTCGAGGAAAACTTTGGACGACCCAAAAGCTGACAAAGATTCACGCTGGGCGGATTCTATACTCTCTTTTGCCTCGTCACTTTTGGTTATTAATTTCATGCCGCGACCGCCGCCACCCGCAGCGGCTTTGACGATCACGGGATACCCAATTTTGGCTGCTTCCTTGGTCAATTTTTCAACAGACTGATCGTCGCCTTCATAGCCGGGAACCAACGGAATTCCGCATTTTTTTGCCAAGGCCTTGCAATTGACTTTGTCGCCCAATGTTCGAATGGCCGCTTCGCTGGGACCAACAAAAATTAAGCCGGCATCGATGCATGCTCGCGCAAAATCTGCATTTTCACTTAAAAAGCCAAATCCTGGGTGAATGGCATCCGCGCCTTTGGCAAGGGCGCCGTTTATATTTGATTTAATATTTAAATAACTTTCCGACGGCATCGATCCGCCTATGCACACTTTGTAGTCTGCTAGTCTGTGGGCCCGTGAATTCACGTCCGCATCAGAATGTAAAAGTACGGTTTCGATTCCAAGCTCTTCACACGCTTTAATTATCCGAACTGCGACTTCTCCGCGATTGGCAATAGCTAGTCTTTTGATGCTTTGTTTTGAACTCAAAATAATGTCTCCCTTAGGCTTTCCACGTGGGGTTTTTATTTTCTAGAAAACTCATAATTCCTTCTTGGCCTTCGGCAGACACCCTTAGTTCGGCAATTAATTGCGTCGTTAGGTTTTTCGTTTTTTCCGGAGTATTTTCTGAAAGTTCCCGTAATAATTTTTTTGTTCGACGAACTGCGAGGGGTCCATTGTTTCTATAGTTCTGAATCACTCGTTGAAACTCTTTTTGCCCTTCATCCAAGGACCCGACAAAATTAACCAATCCTAGTTCTTTAGCTTTCAGTTCGTTAAAAAGGTCTGCAGACGCCATATAGTATTGCACTTGGGGTGTGGCTTTATTTAATACAAACCCACTGATAACAGCCGGCGCGATTCCAAGCTTAACTTCGCTAAAACAAAATTTTGTTCCAGAATCTGAGATCACGTAGTCACAGCATGATATCAAACCCAAAGCACCGCCAAAAACGGCTCCTTGAATTATGGCCACAACTGGTAAATCTAGATTACTTAAGGCCTCAAATAATTCATACAGTTTTTCTGAATCGCGTTTATTTTCAGCAACAGAAAATCCAACCATTGATTTCATTCCATTTAAATCAGCCCCAGCACAAAAAACTTTTCCCTCGCCAGACAGGCCCACTGCGCGGATATCAAAACGTCCCTGCAATTTTACAAAGGTTTCGGTCAATTCTGCAATCATATCGCTATTAAACGCATTCCTGACATCGGGTCGATTCAGTTTTACATAGGCTATTTGATCTTTTTCTGTAACAATTATTGTTTTCATAATTTATCTTTCATCAAAATCCAAATTCTACATTCTAAAAACGCCTTGCTTGCGTTCTGGCCACTTTTTATTTAAACTGGCCGCAATTCCCAGGGCCAAAATTCGCCTTGTATCTTTAGGATCAATAATTCCATCGTCCCAAAGACGAGACGTAGAAAAGTAAGCTGAACTTTCAGCGGCGTACTTATCTAAAATAGGTTTCTTAAAATCAGTTTGTTCTTGTTCAGACAGACTTTGATTCTTTAACGCCATCTGATCTTTTTTAACGGTTAACAAAACATTAGCAGCCTGTTCACCGCCCATAACAGAAATTCGCGCATTCGGCCACATCCACAACTGTCTTGGCTGATAGGCGCGTCCACACATTCCATAATTGCCCGCTCCATAGGACCCACCAATGACCACAGTAAATTTTGGAACGCTGGCATTACTGACGGCCATCACCATTTTTGCGCCGTGTTTGGCAATGCCTTCGTTTTCATATTTTTTGCCAATCATAAAGCCGGTAATATTTTGAAGAAAAATGAGGGGAATCCGTCGCTGCTCACAAAGTTCAATAAAGTGGGCGGCTTTTTGCGCACTTTCACTGAACAAAACCCCGTTATTGGCAAGTATTCCCACTGGATAACCCCATAGATGGGCAAAACCGGTTACCAGCGTTTTCCCGTAAAGAGGTTTAAATTCGTGAAAATCCGAGTCATCGACGAGTCTTGCAATTATTTCGCGCACTTCAAACGGCTTTTTGGAATCTTCAGGAATCAAGCCATACAATTCATCGACAGAGTACTTTGGCTCCATCACCATTTTTTGAGGCAGTACGACGTCTCGAGTTTTATTCAAATGCTTAACTATTTCTTTGGTAATTTCTAAAGCGTCTTCGTCATTTTCGGCGAAATGATCTGTAACACCGCTGAGCTCGCAATGAACCAGCGCCCCGCCCAGATCCTGGGCTGATACTTCTTCGCCCGTTGCAGCCTTCACCAGTGGAGGACCACCTAAAAAAATAGTTCCATTGTCTTTGACGATTACATTTTCATCACTCATTGAGGGCACATAAGCGCCGCCAGCCGTGCAGGATCCCATGACTACTGATATTTGCGAAATGCCTTCTGCTGACATTTGAGCCTGGTTATAAAATATGCGCCCAAAATGATCTCGGTCTGGAAAAACTTCAGATTGCAGCGGTAAAAATGCACCACCACTGTCGACCAAATAAATACACGGCAGTCCATTTTCCCGAGCCACTTCTTGCGCCCGAAGGTGTTTTTTCACTGACAAGGGAAAATAAGTTCCACCTTTCACAGTGGCATCATTGGCGACAATGACAACTTCGACACCAGAAACAACTCCTATGCCTGCAACAACCCCAGCCCCAGGGGCTTCGTTATCGTAAACGCCCCATGCGGCTAACGTTGAAAATTCTAAAAAACTGCTGCCCGAATCCACCAGCGCTTCGATTCGCTCGCGAACCGAAAGCTTGCCCCTACTTTTGTGTTTGTTAATGGCCTCAGGGCCGCCGCCCTGCTTTACAGTTTCAATTCGTGATTGCAGTTCGGTCACAAGACCCATCATAAATTTTTTGTTAGCTAAAAATTCACTGCTAGACGTGTTGATTTCAGTTTCGATTATGGACATAAATGAATCTCTTTAGTTTTTTTCTTTTAGCTGCAAAGAAGAGTTTAAATGCGCTATAAGTTTCACTTCAGAAACAATGGCATCCTTGTCATCAAAAACATTCAAGGTCGTGTCTACAGCGGTGCTCGAGTTAGCTCGCAATTCCGTCAAGGCCATTTCGCGCAACTCGCTAGACAATTCATAGCGAACTCGCAAGGATTCTGACGTATCGATTTTGCGTTTTTCATAAACTATTTTTTCTATGTTAAAACTAAATTCGCCAATAGGTGCATGACGAAGCCATAATATCTTAAAACTTTCAATGGCTGCTGTAATGACTGACGAATCTAACCAGCCACCGTCTTCATCGGTGTTTCTTGGTCTTTTTGGCAAGACCACTTCAATTTGCGTATCATTCAGTTTAGACACGCGAATCCCCATTCCTAGTGTAGAGGAACGGAAAAAGTCTAAAAAATAACTCAATGCTTCTCTGGAAGCCTGCGGCGTCCATTTTTCTACATAGGACATGAAATCGACAATGTGGGGGCGTATGCCTTTGACTTCAAAAAACACTTTCAGATTTTGCCAAAGCTTGTCTTCGACCAGCTCCTGCGCTTGATTCCAGTTTTCTAAAACTTTCTTTTC
>JAYTTH010000280.1:0-5707 GCA_043745515.1 Pseudobdellovibrionaceae bacterium
ATTCTTTGTTCACCTACCTTGTAAATCACTTAAATATCAACTGGATGAGCTGTGGCAAATTAATCGAGCCTACTTTTTCAGTCATTGTTGCCTACTTTGTTTTTCATGAAGTCATTTCGACAAATACGGCTCTGGCATTTGTGTGCACGAGTGTAGCTGTGGTGTTTTTGTTTTTCAAAATAGAATTTCATGGCGGGCTGAAATATAAAATTTTACTTAGAAATAAATGATTTAATTTCATCCGTTCGTGCTTTTATCAAAACATTGGGCTTTCGACGATCAAGACTGCTAAAATACAACGGGTCATAGTAATAAAGTAATATTTTTCGTATCCAAATGCGGTTGGATTCATGCAATCCTTTTGAAAGACCCTGATCTTGGGCCGCCTGCATATCTTTATAAATTTCCAAAAATCTCTCTGTGCCTAATCTTTTTTTAATATCGACCAATGCGCTTAAGTACCCAACATAAACGGCATTGATTGAATCTGGGTTTTGGCTTTTTGCAATATCGGTGTCTAAAACATAATCGCTAAAAATATTTTCCACTCGCTTTTCAATTGGTTCATCAAGCCACAAAACGGGCGACGAGCGCATTTTAGCAAACAAAAAATCAGGCAAAACACATCGCCCAATTAGGCGACTTTCATCTTCAAGATAAAGGGGTTTTTTCTGGGCAAAAAAGTCTTCTTGATCCAAAATATCTTTCACCAGGGCATGTTCAAAATTAACTTGCCCGGGTTGCGGCCCCCGTTTGCCAAAAGCGGACCCTCGATGACAGGCATGTTTTTCTAAATCGATTGCCAAATTTTTGTGGTTCGTGATCCATTCGATCAGGTGCGTTTTCCAGCTTCCCGTAGGGCCCGAAATAATTCTCATCTCGTTATTTTCAACTTGATTTCGAAAATACTCGGTCAAAACAGCACGCATGGCTTTGTAACCGCCAGAAACGCGACGAATGGGAACTCCGGACTCTTGAAGCCATTGCTGGGCAAGCTGAGAGCGCATCCCCCCACGGAAGCAAAAAAGTGAAGAATTTGGCTGCCGCTTGATTTCTTGAATCCAGGCTTGAATTTTTTGATTTTTATTTTCCCCAGAAACGAGTCGATGACCCATTTCCACGGCCTGATCACGGCCTTGCTTTTTATAGCAAGTGCCTATTTGATGCCGTTCTTCATCGCTAAGAATCGGCAGGTTGACCGAGTTAGGCAGAGTGCCCGCCGAATATTCGACAGGAGCCCTTACATCAATCCAGCGGTGACCCTTTTTAATTAAGTCTACCCACTCTATTTCAGTAAGTAGGCGATCGTCAGGAACCACTATAGGAATCTCAAATAATTGGGAGCTACCAGGTCAGCGACTTTCCCAACAACTTGAGCTTGCGGAAAAAATCGCTTTATTTCCGGCAATAATAGACTAGCTTGTTTTGGGTCTACAGATAGCAGCAGGCCGCCGCTGGTTTGTGGATCACACACACTCAAAATTTGTGATTCACTAAGCAAAGACACGTTGGCAAAGTCTTTGACGTAATCGCGATTTGTACGGTGTGCCTTAGTTAAAAACCCAGCTTCAATTGAGGCCAAGGTACCTTCAAACAAAGGAATCTGGTCAAAATTAAATTCAAATGATTTGCTCGATGCTTTTGCCATATTCAAAGCATGACCTAAAAAACCAAACCCAGTGATATCCGTGGCTGAATGAATCGCCGTTAAAAGTTCGGGATTTAACAAAGCAGGAATAGAGTTTAGTTGAGTCATAGAATCAATGACAACAGCAATATCCTGTTCGGTAACGACCTGCCGTTTGAGGGCGGCAGTGTGAGTTCCTGTTCCAAGTGGTTTGGTTAAAATTAAAATGTCACCAATCTTAGCATCTTGATTGTTCCAAAACCGATTGCTATCGCAATAGCCAGTAACGGACAAACCCAACTTTAGTGTGTCGTCATCAATCGTGTGACCGCCAACAATATTAGCACCGGCTTCTTTAACTTTGTCTGCCACACCTTGAAGCAATTCAACTACCCAGGATTTCTCAAAGGTCGATAATGGATACGCCAGTATCACCATGGCTGTTTTTGGATTTCCGCCCATGGCGTATACGTCGCTCAGTGCATTTGCTGCTGCCACCTGTCCAAAAACATAGGGAGTGTCCACGATCGGGGTAAAAAAATCTAAAGTTTGAACCAATGAAATGGTATCAGTGACCTTGTAAATGGCCGCATCGTCAAAATGTCGTCCATCAACTAAAAGTGCCGAATGAGCCGCTGGAAATTGAACCTGACTCAGAATCGATCTTAATTCACTGGCGGCTACTTTTGCGGCGCATCCGCCTTTTTGAACAGTTTGTGTTAGTTTTACCATGAAACCCCATGCTAGCTAAGGGAATCACAGACGACGAACCCTTACCAATTGATTAGGCTATGTATGGGTTTTTTCTGATTGTGTCGAGGAATTTGATTTAGTGTTCGACTGATTTTGCGATTTAGCGCCATCAAATGGAATCTGATCATTTACCGGCCGAGCCTGGTTAATAGTATCGTCATCATTTAGGCCTTTTTTAAATCCACGAATAGCTTCACCCAAGGATTTTCCCAGTCCCGGCAAACGCGACGGACCAAATAAAATCATGGCGGCAAGACCGATCAAAAGAATATGTGTCATACTTAAACCCATAATAACCTCGCATGGTGACGGCTCTGTTATAGCTACCACTTTATTCTATAGTATCTTTAATTTGTGTTCAAATATTTCTTTTTA
Organism: Pseudobdellovibrionaceae bacterium; assembly: GCA_043745515.1. Taxonomy (GTDB): domain Bacteria; phylum Bdellovibrionota; class Bdellovibrionia; order Bdellovibrionales; family Bdellovibrionaceae; genus UBA2316. The sequence goes on from JAYTTH010000280.1 coordinate 2,756, forward strand.
TCCTAAAAGTACTACTATACTATGTAGAAGGACGAACTAGGGGGCTCCATGACTTCGATAGGGATTTTAACACGTATTGAATTGAGACGTCTGATATCAATTGGATTTATTATAGTTTCACTCGTTGTCCAGTCCGAAGAAGGTGGAGAAAAGAAAGCAGCCGTCGAAAGCGACGACACACCCAAAGCCTCCCCGACCCAGATTTATGAAAAAGAAGAGTCCACAAAAGGTTCTTTTACAGCCCATGTAACAACGATTCGTGAAAGCGAAACTGTTGAGGTTTTTTTTGATGGAAAAAACAAAGGTCCCTACATTCTAAAAGATGACCCTAATTTGGGTGTTTTCAAAGAAAAATTAGTTAAAAGTCAAAAAAAGAAAGACCAGACAGTAAACGTGAAAACAACTGACGATGTTATCACCGGTGTTGAATTGGTCGAAGTTAAAGCCGCTGAAAAGAAAAAAAGTGACTTAGATTCAGTATTAGGTGATATCCTCAAAAAATAATGCGAATTCTTGTGGTCGAAGACCAAGCCAAAATGGCTCAATTTTTAAAAAAAGGACTTACAGAATCTGGCTACTCAGTCGACGTTGCAGAATCGGGCCTATCGGCCGAGTCGTATTGTAGTTCGTCGGAATACGATATTGTAATACTAGATGTCGGTTTGCCAGATCAAAGCGGCATTGATACTGCCCGCCATTTGCGCAGGGATGGACTGACAGCGCCCATTTTGATGTTGACCGCGCTTTCCAGTACAAAAGACAAAATATTAGGCTTGGACGCCGGTGCTGACGATTACTTAACCAAACCCTATGCATTTGAAGAACTTTTGGCGCGCGTTCGGGCTCTGTTGCGACGCAATTCAGCGTCGTCGCAAGTATCAAACACAAAACTTATTTTTAATGATTTAGAAATGGATTTAGTAGTTCGAACGGTCTTCCGCGGCCAAACGGAAATTCAGCTGACTTTGAAAGAGTTTTCTTTGCTGGAATACTTTATGAGAAATCCAAACCGCCCGTTGGGTCGAACTTCGATTGCGGAACATGTTTGGGACGTACATTTTGATTCTGAAAGCAACGTCATCGATGTGTATGTAAATATGCTTAGAAAAAAAATAGATACACCATTTGACAACAAATTAATTCACACCGTTATTGGGGTTGGCTACGTTCTAAAAGACGAGCAAAAATCTTGAAATCGCTTTTACGATCGCTGCGCACGTACATTCAAAAAATCACCGTTTTTTTGAATTTCCGAGTCCGTTTGACTTTGATTTTTGCGCTTATTTTTGGAGTCATGACGATTTCATTTAACTTGTTGGTCTTTGATTATTCAATTGATGCTTTAAAACGTGATTTCGATGACGCCCTTTACAATTATTGTATCGACATCAGTGATTCTATTGAAAGCCAAATTAGTAGTGGTCAAATTAATGTGGGCTCTATCGATCTCAATCAACAGAAAATTTTGCCGTTTTCCCTTGGCACAACGCTAATTTTATTGCGAAACAAAGAAGGCACAACCCTGAGCCAATTTGGTAATTTAGGAACTTATTTACCGCCATTTAAAGATCAATTAGAAAAAATAAAAACCGGAACAGACGTCGCCTTTAAAACTATTTCTGATTTAGAACACCTGCCAGAAACCGAAGCCGATACCTATCGATTGATAACTTTTCCAATTGAAACGCAAAACCCGCAATATTTTATTCAAGTAATGGCCCCGCGAACCCTTTTGGAAACTCAGATCCAGAACCGTCTCAAAGTTATTCAATTTGGCATTCCTCTGGCAATTTTGATCTCTATGCTTTTGGGGTATTTTTTGTCGGGCCGTGCTTTGTTTCCGGTAAAAGAAATTATTAGAAAAACCCGCAGTATTCGAGCCAATATTTTATCGGAACGGGTTCCCGTTAGTCCAATTCGAGATGAATTTCGTGAACTTGCCCTGACGATGAACCAAATGTTAGAACGAATCGAGAAATCCTTTCAGAGTCAGGAGAGGTTCGTGGCCGATGCGTCTCATCAACTGTTGTCGCCTCTGACGATATTGAAATCCTCGATTGAAGCCACGTTGAAAACTCAAAATTTAGATCCTCAGTTTAAAGAATTTATGACTGACCAAGAAACCGAGATAAATCACTTGATCGATATTATCAAAGATATGCTTTTACTGGCCCGTTTAGACGCCGGTTTAAATGAAAAGTCCTTTTCTCAGGTGAGTATGGAAGAAATATTACTTAAGGTTATTTCAAGTTTGCAGACTCATTCTTATATTCATAGGCAAAAGATTGTATTTAATATAGTCGACAATGACCTTCCAAGCCCAAAAATCCTAGCAGATCCTGATTTACTTAAACATCTCTTTTACAATCTTATAGAAAATGCGATGAAATATTCACCAATCGACAGCCCTATCAGAATTGACCTGATTTGGGAAGCCGAGCATTCCATCGTTAAAATAGCTGATAGTGGCCCTGGCATCCCGGATTCACTTGCTCTTGTGCTGTTTGATCGATTTAGCCGGGCGCCTCAAATGAGTCAAATGTCAGGGTATGGATTGGGTTTGGCTATTGTAAAAAAAATAAGTGATTTGCATAAATCCGTTATAGAATTCAAGAACTTAACACCCAATGGGTGCGAGTTTCAGCTGAAGATTAAAAATATTTAATTTCATTTTAATGTGAACTTTAGCACAAACCTCTATAGTCAATTTATCAAAGAGGGTCTAATAATTGACGCTCATAACAAACATAGGAGTCTTTATGAAAAATTTATTTATCGTTTTGGTTAGTCTAGTAGCTACTGCTGCTTTTGCTGCTGAACCTGCTACTGCACCTGCTGCTAATGCTGCTGCTCAAACTGAAATGGCTAAGCCAAAAGATGGCAACCATGACAAAATGGAACACAAAGCTGAACACAAAGAGCACAAAGCTGAACACAAAGAAGGCAAGAAAG
>JAYTTH010000281.1:0-5702 GCA_043745515.1 Pseudobdellovibrionaceae bacterium
TCTGCCCCTAATGTTCGATGAACGATATTTGGGAATTTCAACTGGTAATTTTGTTGTTAAACTGTCCGGCAAAATACAGGTTTCAGACCCATGCCAAAAGTTGGACGGTGGCTTAGCCCTACAAACGCGGAAGATTTAAAGAAGGTTACCGAAGCACTGAGCCAAACCGAGGACAAGTGGGCAGCGTTGCGCTCACTATGCGTCTAATATGGCTGTTTAAACAAAGCAGGTTCACGAAGATACGTCGGCTGAATGGAAGATTCTTTCTTGACCAGCCGAGGACAATAGACTATCTTCCGCCAAATATGTTTTAAGAATGGGAGTGTACATGACTAATGCAATTTTCGGATTTGTTTTCTTAACGGTTGTTAGTTGTAGTGTTCGACGTGAAATAGGCGAAACCTCAAATTTGACCGAAATTTCAGGTGATAAATTTGCTAATGTTGCATTGTACGATTGGAATCCAGAGAAGACAGTTAAGGAAAGACTCGACTTTTTAAAGACAGTTGGTTTTGCTGTATCTATTGAACAAGATCTAGGTGATGGAGTTACAACTTTTTCAATCCCAGGTTGCCCGGCTCCGACACCGGCGATTAAATACAAGTTCCTTGATCTAAGCCGAAATGAACAGCTGGAAAAATTTAAACTAGGTGGTGGCTTGTGTAGTTATTTTTTCCAAGCTGCATTTGTCGATAAATCTAATATTTCGGATCCAAGTGATTCAAGACAAGTCAAAAAAGCAAAGCAGTACTTAAAAGTTAAAAACAAAGGTCAGCTTAGAAACTACGACGGGAAACTTAAATTATCATTTAAGGCAAAGTCGGAATTCCAGATACAGTTTTGTTTGATAGACGGTTCGACCGACATGTTTGACAATAAAAAGTATGATAAGTGCGGTGACGATGACAGATTCGAAAGTTGGTAAAACTCCTATCCATTTAGCACTTCTTTGAAATTTTGAGATGGCATTCGATACTCAAACATCAAACACCCGCAGTTTTTTGGCGGGTGTTTTAATTTCACATATGCTTCGAAAAAAATTCTGCTTCTCAACTTTTCGAGCTAAAAGGTTTGAAGAAGTTTGGGCCCATAAAGTCAATCAGGAGCCATTCTATTTTCGCACAATATGCCACGTAAATAGATTCCATATCGAAAAGATGATGATTTTTTGAGCTACTAAAGCCACTCTAAAATTCAATTCTCGAAAAGTTTCAGACACCCAGCAAGCAACTTAAGTGATAATCGATAAATTTTATTTGCTCCACAATATGCAAATGTTTTTTAAAAACCCTACTTTTGATTTTGTTTTCAAACCATTGGCAATTTTATATCCCATATCAGATAAAAATTTTGAATTAGATCAAAACGGAGCGCGTTGAAGTGGAATAGAACTGCACTATAGAAGTCCCATTCAAAACTAGCCCTAATCTTTCCACTGGATTTGCCATATTTTTTGAAGATCTATTATTCCAGTTTCTAATTTCAGAATTTCAGAATCCAAACCTCTGATCAAAGCTTCGGATTGCTCTTTTAAATACTTATCAGCAGCGTCTAGGGTTATGGCTTGAATGTAACTGCGAGCATAATCTTTGTCTTTAAAAGCTGCAGCTACCTGGGCCAACCATAATTTAATCCTCCAGTCTTTACTTTCCTTCAAATTTTCAAGAATTGATTTAGCCTTGCTCTCATCGATTCTCTTAAGCGATAAAATGGCAGATCTAGTTACATTGGTATCTGTTTCATCTAGCACTAAAAAGCTCTTCCAAATTTCTTCACCAGTATCACCGTAAAGAATCGCATTAGCGGCAGTATAAGCTTTGAATTGATTGATATTGTATGCGTGTTTTAAAATATTTTCACTGCCAGCCCCGAGCTTCCATCCTGTTTCAAGAGTCGCGATAACGGTATCACCGCCACTTTTTGGAGATGAAATCAAACTAATAAGGTTTCCAATTCCCTTTTTTCCGAAAAGTACCTGCAACGGGATGTAACATCTTTCTGGAAAACCAAAACTTTTATTTTTATATATTTTTGCATAACTCTCAGCCAAATCTTGCATTTGAGTATCGACAAAAATTTGCGTAAAGGCGGCGCAAACTTCCACGTCATTATCGTCAAAGTATGAAGGAACAATCTGCTTAAAACGAGATGCATCCAGCCTGACAAGAGATTTCAACGCAGCTGCCCGAACATAACCACTTTTATGATTTAATGCCGGCTCAATAATTAGTTCAAAGCCAGCTTGGCCGAAGGCCCAAGCTTCGTCGGCAGCAGTAGATGCAACGGAAGTATCGTCAGATTTGAAGGCGTTGGTCAGTAAATCGATAGATTGATCTGTAGCTCCTGACGAGCCGAGATTTTTAAGTGCAGGACAACGAAATATTGGAATGGAGTAAGCCCAAGTTTTCTCTTCAGCAGTACAGGTAGGCAGTTTCCAATTTAATACGGGTTCGACTAAATTTGCGACATCACTATCAAGCAGTTTTTTCCAAACTTTCACATATTCTGGCCCATCTAAAAAACGCATACTTTTTACGATTGACGCTCGCATAACTTTATTCATATTGCGCCCGGTAATTGAGGGAGGCAGATCACGAATGTTTAAGGCCTGATCGAAAACTTCAGGAACTGATTTTCTATCAAAACTATCATAAAAAAGAGAATTTACTGAATAACCTAGCTGTCTATAAAATTTCGATAGGGCGTGTGCCATGTGAGGCGATTCAGAAAGTAAAAATCTTTTTTGCACTTCGCTGTATCTTGCTTTTCTGCGATCGCAATGGATATTTTCGTCTAACAATTCTTGCTCGACTAATTGCGCTGAATCACTGAATTCTTTTGAAAAATCCTGGCCGGCAATTTGCAGAATAGCGACACGGCGTGCATCTGGCGCTAATGCATGAATTTTATCTTGTTTCATCAAGGCTGCTACGCGAACTAGCTTGTAGGCATTTAATGTTCCTGCACCGTTTCTTTGGATTCGCTCATCGGCGTTTAATGTTTTGAGTGCGGTTGCCTTTAAAAGCGTTTTGAGATCCTCAATCGTAAGTTTCGGAACAAGTGCCAAAACATTGGCGATAGAACCTGTTACCTGAGGTGCGGCGCCGCTTGTTCCACCAAATCGAGCTAACGTTTTGCCGTCGTTCTTTGATGCCACGGAAAGAACATAGGCATCGCTTGGGGCAAGAATGTCTATAGAAGTACTCTCATTCGAGAACCAACTAGCGTTTCCAATGGGGCTTAAGCTTCCGACTCGGATAGCAGTCGTGTTTTTCTGGTTTGACGACGCATCAAAAGGAAATGAGTTTCCAATGGCAAGGACAAATATCTTTCCATTTTTTGCAGCATCGTTGATTGCCTTGTAAGCAACATCACCGTTTCCACCCATCTCCATTGAAATATTGATCAGGTCTGCCGATTGGCTCATCAAAGCTGCAGCATTGCCCATTAATTCGTCGGCTGATCGCCCGTCATCAAGCGGCGACACGATATCTAAATCCCCTATTTCAGAAAATCCTAAGGGAGAGGAGCCTAGAATGATTTGCGCAACACTTTGACCATGGTACGTCCCACTTGAATGGGAAAAATTTACTTTGTCCATACGTTTAGCTAGTTTTTCAGCTAATCTGTTTTGATCAATATCCCAAGGGATAAATCCCAAGTCGACAACGCCCACTTTCGGTATTGACAATTGATCTAGTGGGAAAGATTTAACAAAATCCCTGGCCAAGATCGCCCCCGTGTACTCTTGTGCCCAAAAGGGCGATAGCTGACCGTTCATCAATGGCGGAGCATTTTGCGAACGCCAAGCTTTAGGTATAAAATCACATTTATCATTCGCCTTTACTTGAGACTCCGAACGTCGAGTCTTACAGCTAAAAATTAAAACTGTGCAATGCATTAGTAGAATAAAGTTTGTCTTTAACATGTAACCATAATCCTAAAGAATAATTTGCTTTTACCTTAAGCGACAAATTGATTATATCTAATGCCTACAAAAATGCAACCTGGTGGCAAAACTTAGGGGTTGTGATATGTCGCTACTGTCCGAGCAGTCTAATCGCTCAAACGGATTTTTTCCGATTCAAGGCTTGTTGTTAGTTCGATTAGCGGTTCTAAATTTCGATTAAAACCTAATATCGAATTGAGGGTTGAAGTGGACTTTTTTTCGTTCAAAATCTCGGTCATATATTATTCTAAAGCATGCGGTATTGCACCTTTGCTGACGAATCATTGATCAAAAAAAATTTCAAATCTCCATAAATAATACACTAAAGCTATTGAAATTGTCTCATCAGGCCTCAACGCATCGGCCTTTTTCTAAATTCCATTTTACAGAATACCCTCTTGCTGCATAGTCATTACACGTGTTCTCTGTGGCTGGCCAACAGATAGAAACGGACAACTCGGACCTTACCTGCTGAAATTTCCAACCTTCCCATCGGGCACACATCTTTTCATTAAGTGTCCGCATGTCTTTGACGAACACAAGCTGACTACTTTCAGAAGCTAAGGTCACATATTGCTCTTTGTCAGTCACTTCTGAATCTAACTGGAAAATTTTATTTCTACTATTTTTGTTTAGTTCAAACATCCAATTTTTGAAATAGGCTACATTCGTATATTCTGAAAACAACACGATCTGCTCCTGATCTCCTATAGATCTTTTAGACGTTCCGGCACTTCTCAAAGTGCCTTGCAGTATTACAGATTTATCCGAAGTTACCTTAAATAAAGGTCCACCCGAATCAGAACGCTGCGTACCGCGGTCGTTTTCGTTAACAATTGTCAACGAAAAAATATCCCTGTTCTTGCGATCCAAATCATCTGTCTTACTATCGGTAATTTTTCGAAGCTTTCCAAAGTCTGGATAATGAGATTTTTTTTCATTTTTATCTGAATAACCGTAGCCGGTCTGCAGCCAGGCTTCGGATTTTTTAAAATCCTTTTTTTGATCTGAAATCAACACTGGCGTCAATTCGTCTGGAGCATCAGATTCAAGTTCAAGTAAAATAAAATCATATCTAGAATCATACTTACCTGGATTTACGCTCCAATACTCCGGCGGATACGCGAACCGCAAAATATTTATTTTTTCGTTAGCGAGAGGATTCTTACCATAGCCAACTTTGAATTGGTCGAAGTTATAGGTAAAACAATGTGCGGCTGATACTACAAAGCGTCTGTCTATGATCGCTCCCGTGCAATGGTGATTCAATTTTCCGTCTTGGCTAACAAGAATTGAAACTGTATGGAGAAAGGCAGGGTCTAAAGGACTTGTCACTTCAGTACCGCCAGAAATCGTCAGTCTAGAACCTTCAGACTTTTCAATTACATGTCGGCAGGAAAGCAGGAGGGTCAAAAATATTAAAATTTTTTTCATATTTAATTTTTCTTTCTTTAACAGTGTAACACATCGGGCTTTGAGACTTCTAAATGGTTGTAGCTTACATCATAAAATTTATAAAAAAAGATAAAGCTAAGAAAATCTGGTTTTTTTTCTGGCAGGATCCTATGCGGGCAACCGCCTCAACGAAATCATGTTCCTGTCAATTCTCTAGGTATTGCTGCTTTGTCAGCTCCACTGCTTGATATTTATTATTTTTTGCACCTTAGCTCGTAAAAGTTTCAAACGTTTATTTTGAAGCGCAGATTTTCAGGTGAGATTAAATTGTAAGAACTGCCGAATCGATCTCTTCCTG
>JAYTTH010000282.1:0-5695 GCA_043745515.1 Pseudobdellovibrionaceae bacterium
CGTGAAACCATAGTGGCCCTCGACGAGATAAAGCGCCTGCTGACCCTAATGTCTGTGCCTGGCTTTGATCCTCAAATTGAAGACCATCTCACTTCATTAGTGCAAGTTGTGGGCGGTATTGTAGGTGAAACTTTAAAAGCCAGGACCAGCAAAATAAAACGGGATTTGCTGTTGATTCATTCAATTAGTCACCAAGTGAGTAATGAAGATATTTTTAATGATATTGCGATCCAACTGGATGACCTAGCAGACATTATGAATGGTGTTCGCGACGTGACCGATGCCCAGTGGCTGACCCAATCGCCTGTCGTACATTTGTTAGATGAATATATTCACCACGTTTTCATTGAAACGTTAGGTAAAATAGATTTTGAGCTTTCGCGTTTCCAAAAAAGCAGTCCAGAACCCGAGCGAAACAAATTTGTAGAAGGCTGGCGGCAATTGCATTTGCAATTGGCGACATTGCAGAAAAAAGAAGTGCATTTTCAAAAGAAACACAATTTGACACCATCGAATTTAAAAAGCGACGACAGTAGCGAACTTTTGCTAGTTCGCTTGGGCCAAATGAAAAAGTTTTTTCAGTCCAAAATGTTTATTGACGTGCAAAAATCGCAAAGTTTAAAAAAGTTTTCAGAACCAACAGCGGCTCTGGCTGCTTGTTTTGCGGGTATTACAGCTGCCATAATTCAGCAATTTGGCAATCCTGCGTTTTTTCAACTAAGCTTGCAGGGGATATCTCTTTTATTTTTTGCAATGGGACTCTATGCTTTGCGTGATCGAATCAAAGACTTTGCTAAAAGTTTTTTAAATAATCGTATTTCTAAATATGTCCCAGATTACGAGTATGAATTGAAAGACAAAGATAAAAGTAACGACAAGCCAATCGGTCGAATTAAAGAATGGCTAAAAACGGTCCGAACATGTGATTTGCCGGATGAAGTCTTGTCAATACGAAAAACAGGGTCAGTATCTGAGGCTGAAACCTATTTAACAGAAGACGTGCTGTTTTTAAAACGTATTTATGACCTAGCTGCAAAAGGTTTAACCAATAAAGAAAAAGCCCGAGAAAAGCAGCTTTCGCTGCAGGAAACGCTAAGAATTAATATTCAACGGTATTTAAAATTTTTAGACGACCCGATGAAAGATATTACTGTTTTAGACCAACGTGGGCGATTCGCCAGAAAAACATCAAACAAGATGTATTATTTTTATGCAGTAGTAAATTATTTTACAAAAACAAATGGCACAGAGACTGAAAAGCAAATGCATCTCTACCGTGTTGTTCTTAATAAGAACGGGATCCAAAAAGTGCAACCCATTTGTCCTCTAGATACTATAGCGCCAAATTTTAAACGCTAGGCTAGCATCGAATCTTCAAAAGCAGCAAGCCCGGCTTTGGCGCCTTCACCCATGGCAATAATAATTTGCTTATACGGCGTCGTAGTGACATCGCCGGCAGCATAAATTCCTTTGGCTGACGTTCGGCCTTTGGGATCGACAATGATTTCACCGTATTGAGTCAACTCGACGACTCCTTTTAAAAACTGACTGTTTGGCAATAAGCCAATCTGAACAAAGACGCCATCGAGTTCCACTTTTTCGGAACTATGGGTTGCGCGGTTTTCAAATTCCATTGCCACAACTTTTTGGCCGTCTCCATGCACTTGTTTTGTTTTGGCATTAGTTATGATTTTTACATTGGCCAAGGTTTTAAGTTTGTTTACTAGAATTTGATCTGCTTTCAATTGCTCGTTGTATTCGACTAAGACCACTTCGCGAACAATACCCGCCAAGTCGATCGCTGCCTCAACGCCAGAATTACCGCCGCCAATAACTGCGACTTTTTTCCCTTTGTAAAACGGTCCGTCGCAGTGTGGGCAAAATGCGACACCGCGGCCGATGTATTCACGCTCGCCTGGAACGCCCAGTTCACGCCATTTTGCGCCTGTCGCAACTATCAGGGATTTTGTGCGAAGCACCTCATTAGATTCAAGTTCGACCAGTTTAGGAACTTTGTCTTTGTGAACAAATTTAACCCGACGATTTTCCAACAATTTAACAGGGTAGGCGGCTAGATGCTGCGCTAACTGACCGGCTAATTGTGGACCCTCTGTGTAGGTCACAGAAATCAAATTTTCGATGCCTCGGGTTTCTTGGACTTGTCCGCCAATTTTTTCAGTGATCAACGCTGTTTTTAAACCTTTGCGAACACTGTAAATGGCCGCGGCCACTCCGGCAGGTCCGCCCCCGACAACGACTACATCATAGTCACCTAAATCCCGAGGTCCTTGATCGGCAGGAGCGTCGTTTGTGCCAAATGTGGATTCTAGTTTTACTAATAAATCTAAAAAAGTAATCCGGCCCGAGTGGATCAATTCTTTGCCGTTGATGACACTGGGGACGCCTTGAATATTTAAAGTTTTTACGTCCTCTTCGGCATAACCGCCATCAATCATTTCGTGCTCAATATCTGGATTTAAAATGGACATTTGATTCAGTGCTTGCGCCACATCTGGGCAATTTTCGCAAGTCAGTGATATAAACGTGCGCAATCGGATGGGACCTTTTAGACGCTGGATACGTTCCGTCATCATTGTGTCGGGCATTTTACCTTTTAAATCAGAATTTAAGATAGCTAAAATCAAGGACGTAAATTCATGACCGCCTGGAATTCCTGAAAATGTAATTCCAGTGAGCTTGCCGTTTTGGGCAATTTTAAATCTTGGAATCAAAGACGACATACCGGGAACTAGGTTTTTAGTGACGGTAATATTGGGACTAGTTTCGGCAATGCCTTCAAGCATATTCAATAGTTCACCTTGGTCGGCATGTTGGCTGAGGTCGACGACGAGTTCGATTTTACCCTCTAGTTTAGAGAAAACTGTTTTTAATTGTTCTTTCATTGCCTCATCGACCATACAATCTCCCGTTAGCCAGAGTTTTGGCTAATTAATACGTTTTCAATTTTGTTTAGCATTATTAATAACAGCGATCTGATTGTTAAAATTTTAGTTCAGTATCGATTTCAGACTCTCAAATAAAATTTTATTTTTCCCCAATTTAGAAATGAGCGGCGTAAGCCGCCCATCAAAAATAAAATTAGATTTTTCCGACTAAATCCAATCCTGGTTTTAAAGTTTTTTCGCCTGGAGTCCATTTTGCTGGACACACTTCGCCTGGATTCTTGGCGATGTATTGCGCTGCTTGAACTTTTCTCATCAGTTCATTTGCATTTCGGCCAATGCCATTGTCTTGAACTTCTGACAATTTGATCATGCCTTCTGGATTTATTAAGAAGGTGCCTCGATATGCCATACCGTCAGATTCAATGTGTACGCCAAATGCGCGCGATAGGTGACCAGTAGGATCAGCTAACATTGGGTATTTGATTTTTTTAATAGTGTCAGAAGCGTCATGCCACGCTTTGTGAGTAAAGTGGGTGTCTGTAGAAACAGAATACACTTCTACGCCCATTTTTTGAAACTCAGCATATTTGTCAGCCATGTCCCCAAGTTCAGTTGGGCAAACAAATGTGAAGTCAGCAGGGTAGAAGAAAAAGATAGACCATTTTCCGCGTAGGTCATCTTGTGTTACAGTTTTGAAATCGTTGTGGTGATACGATTGAACTTTAAAATCAGTAACCCGCGTATTGATCAGTGTGTGCATAAATGCTCCTTAATTAGAGATGACCTTAATTCGGCCACCTTGTTTATTGTTGTACTTTACGGATTTCCAGTAAAAAGGTAAAATCAATTATTTCTTTGATCTAATAGATTTTATCTATTATGCTGAATTTTTAATAGTTGTCCGAGGTAAGCCTATGAAATCACGAGTAAATTTTTCCATAACGCAGCTCGAGTATATATGGGCATTGTACAAGCACGGGCATTTTGCCAAAGCGGCCGAAGCCTGTAATGTGACGCAGCCAACGCTTAGCATGCAGGTCCAAAAGCTAGAAGAAGACCTGGGCGTCATTGTTTTTGATCGGTCTAAAAAGCCCATTTTACTAACGGATATCGGCAAAAAAATTATCGATCAAATTCAATCTGTTTTATTTGAAGCAAGAAAAATAGAAAGTATTATCAGTGATAACAAATCTGAAACTGTGCATGGCGAACTCGTTGTTGGGGTTATTCCAACTATTGCGCCTTACTTGTTGCCGCGAATGTTGCCGGTGTTAGAAAAAAATTACCCCGAATTGAAATTGAAAATCCTAGAACTTCAAACCAATCGTATTGTTGAACAATTAGGTAGCGATGAAATTGATGTTGGAATTCTAGCAACACCTCTAAAGATTAATAGAATTATTGAAATCCCATTGTACTATGAGCCCTTTCTAGTTTTAACCAACAAAGAGAGCGATTTAAGTAAGTCAAAAAAAGTAAAATATTCGAATTTGAATTCAGATGATGTTTGGCTGTTAGAAGAAGGCCATTGTTTAAGAAACCAGGTTTTGGATATTTGCGCCATGAAACAAAATAAAAAAGCTAAGCGAAATTTCGAATTTGAAAGCGGCAGTCTTGAAACCTTAAAACGGCTGGTAAATTCTTATGGCGGCTACACTTTGATTCCGCAATTGGCCGCCGAAGATATTGGCAGTCGCACAACGTTGATTCCTTTTGAAAGGCCAATTCCGGCTCGAGAGATTGGTCTTGTGTATCAGCGGGCCCATTACAAAGAGGCCTTAATCGAATCGCTTTCCGAGGCGATTTTGGAATCGATTCCAAAGGACGTCAGCACGATTCGACAAAAAGACCTGGATGTGATAGGGATAGAATAGAGTGAGATATTAAAATGAATGCAAAAATAAAAATCGTAATCGCAGGGGCTAGTGGTTTCATAGGCAAAAGACTTATCGCCAAATTGCTAATTAAATTTCCTAGTGCTGAAATTACGGCACTTTCCAGAGTGGAACAAAAATCGGACGATTCCAGAATTAAATGGCTAGCCTGTGATTTGTTTTCTTTAAAATCCCTCGAGCAAGCCATGCCTAAACAAATTGATTTGGCATTTTACTTGGTTCATTCGATGAGTCCAACGGCACAGCTGGATCAAGGTTCTTTTGCTGATTATGATTTGTTGCTAGCTGATAATTTCGCACGCATTCTTGTAAATGCAGCGCCCAAGCAATTGATTTATCTTGGCGGACTGATTCCCGAAAATCCTGTATTGTCTTTGCATTTGCAAAGTCGTCTTGAAGTGGAAGAAACGTTTAATCAATACCGCTTTCCAATGACGGTATTTCGTGCAGGCCTTATTCTAGGTGAAGGCGGATCGTCTTTTCAAATTTTACTTAAACTTGTAAAACGACTGCCTCTTATGGTTTGTCCACAGTGGACCCAAACATTAACTACACCGGTCGATTTAGAAACCGTTGTTGAGTCTCTAGCGGGATCGGCCCTTGAAGTCCGATGTTTTAATAAAATATACGACTTAGCAGGATCTCAGCCGATTACTTATATAGAAATGATGAAAGTCACCGCTAAAACAATGGGTGTGAAACGATTTTTTTTAACGGTTCCATTTTTTACACCCACACTTTCAAGACTCTGGGTAAGCCTTATTACGAACACTCCAAAAAACCTAGTCTATCCACTGATTGAATCGCTAGAGCATCCCATGGTAGCCCGAAGTGATCATTTTTTCTCAGACGTTCCTTCAAAAAAACACTACGCGGATATTTTGATAAAAATTC
>JAYTTH010000283.1:0-5677 GCA_043745515.1 Pseudobdellovibrionaceae bacterium
GTCAGATTGAGTCCTTCCGGCTGATCTTGATCCAATTCAATTAAATCATCAATAATTTCGATAGCTGGTTCGTCACTCAATTCAACCGATTGAAAATCATTTTTGGAAGCTGTTTTTGGTAGCGAATGAGTCGGAAGTGACGCTGAATAACTGTGTTGTTGAGGCTCTGGCTGCTGAATTAAATCTTTTAGTTTCTTCGCCGACTCAGAACCTTTGTCCGTATTTTTATAAAATTGAAACGTTCTTTGTGTGTTTTTGAAATCTGCAAGTAAAAATATCGGGTAAAATGACGCCGGAAATTGATTCGGAATTTCAAGACATGCCACCAGCAAGTGACCATCCCAAATTCCGATAGGCACAATTTCTTCGGTCCATTGGTACTCGGATTTCCATGATTTCCAGTCTTCAACGGAGGGCAAGTGCCCACTAAAATACTCTTCGGTAATGAGAGGTAAATGATAAGTAGTTTGGGCCCATTTCAAATATTGATCAATCGGGAGTATCTTTTGGCTCAGGGCAAAGCCTAAGGGACTCAGATGTGTCTGAGAGGATTTGTATCTATTTTCAAAGTCGTTAAGGTAACTCTGAAACTGTTGGGACCACTTTAAGTTCATTGCCATTGAATTATTAATCGGAGTAATTTGAAAAATCTTTATGGATTACTATTGGCTATTTCTTAAACAGACCTCTTGGGTCCTGTAAAAAAGAAATACAGAATGATCCCTTCTCATTGGGGCGGTTTTATGGTATCGAAAACCCCATGATTAATACCTTTGACGGGGTCTATTTGGATCACAATGCCACGACTCCTGTAAACTCGGAACTCGCTAGCCATTTTCCAGATTGGTTGTCCCAATTTGGGAATCCAAGTTCAATCCATCAAGTGTCCCGTGGGCCAAGGACTTTAATTCGTGAAGCCAGAAATGAAATCGCTTATTATTTAAATGTTTCCCCATTAGAAATAGTTTTTAATTCCGGTGGCAGTGAAGGAAATAACACAGTTATCAAGGCAGTTTGGGATAAACGAGGCCTTACTCGAAATGAATATATTTGCTCGGCAGTTGAGCATCCAAGTGTTTTGCGTGCCATGCAATCGATAGAAAAAAAGGGCGCCATTGTTCATTGGGTCCCTGTCAATCGAGACGGTGAACTGGATTTGGAATTTTTGACTGAAAAATTATGTGAAAAAACAGCCTTGGTTTCAATTATGTCGGCCAACAATGAAACGGGATCACTTTTTCCCGTTCAAGAAATTGCTCTCAAAGCAAAACAAGCGGGCGCTTTGATGCATAGTGATTGCGTTCAAATGTTGGGGAAACACGCTCTGAATTTAACTGAACTCGGTGTCGATTATGCTACCTTTTCAGGTCATAAGTTTTACGCACTGAAGGGCTCGGGGTTTATTTATGTTCGCAAAACAGCGCCTTTTGTGTCTTTGATCGATGGTGGCGCTCAAGAGAGATTTCGTCGCGGCGGAACAGAAAATACAGCTGGAATAGCGGCCATGGGTTTTATGGTAAAAAAAATGAAGGCAGTTGATTTTGAATCCGCATGGAATGAACAGAAATCGATTCGAGATTATTTGGAAATGACTGTTCTTAAACAAATTCCAAATGTTAAAATCACTGCTAGAAATTCCCCAAGATTAATTAACACCAGCCACATGATGATAGATGGTATCGATGCTGAAACTCTTTTGATAAATTTGGATTTGGATGGTTTTTATGTTTCAACAGGGGCCGCATGCAGTTCAGGAAGTCCTGAACCTAGTCCCGTACTTTTAAGTATGGGATTTTCAAGGCAAGAAGCCCAAACCAGTTTACGTATTTCTGTGGGTTGGTCTACACAACGAAACGAAATAGAGAAATTTGTGACGCGACTAAAGGAATTAGTTTTGCGATTGCGACTGATAAAAAAGGAATTTTCCCATGTCGAACTCTAACGGGCGAACAAAAAAAAGAGTTTTAGTGGCGATGAGTGGCGGGGTAGACAGCTCGGTGGCTGCTGCGTTGCTGGTCGATCAGGGGTTCGAAGTGATCGGCGCAACAATGCAAGTTTGGGACTATTCACAATGTGAAATCGATGAAGGGAATGGCACCTGCTGCTCGAGTTTAGATGTGGATGATGCTCGTGCCGTAGCTGACAAAATTAAAATTCCTTTTTATGTAATCAACTGTGAATCAAAATTTAAAGAAAAAGTAATCGATCCATTTGTTGCGGATTATCTAAACGGGCAGACACCTCTGCCTTGTGTGAATTGTAACACGTATTTAAAGTTTGATCATTTGATTGATAAAATGCGCGAACTGGATTGCGATTATTTAGCCACTGGTCACTATGCACAAATTGAAAATGAAAACGGCAAAAGTTTTATCGCAACCTCTGTCGATGATTGGAAAGATCAAACCTATTTTTTATTTACCACAAAATCAGAAATCATACCCAAACTATTATTTCCAATCGGGCATTTACAAAAACCCGCGGTCAGAAAAATTGCCGAAGATAAAGGGCTTATAGTAGCCAAGAAAAAAGATTCGACTGGCATTTGTTTCGTCGGAAATCTGGGCTACGGAAACTTTATTGAGACCCAAATTGGCGCAGCCGTGCTAGCCACTAAAGCAGGGCTTTTTCGCCGATTTCCAGCTGGTGATATCTTGGGTGAACATAAAGGCATTCATCAATACACTTATGGGCAAAGCAGAGGATTTGGTTTAGACCATCATGAAAAACTTTTTGTTGTAAAAGTCGAATCCGACACTAAAACAGTTTGGCTGGGTGAAGAAAACTATTTGTTTGGACAGGATCTTACGTTACGCGATCTTAAATTGATGGATCAGTTAAAAGACGATGAGATCTACACTATAAAAATTCGCTACCAGCATAAAGGGGCGCCGGCTCGAATAAAAAAATCTGAAACTGGATTTAAAGTTTCGTTTTTAGAAAAACAGCGGGCGATTACGCCTGGCCAAGCCGCCGTCATATACAAAGATAAAAAGCTAATGGGCGGGGGATGGATAGTCGTTTGAACCGCCCTTTAAATTTTCAATATCATACATTTGGTTGCAAAGTGAATACGTACGACACGGGCTTGATTCAAAAGAATTTGAAAACCCATGCGACGGTGCTGCAATCAACTCTTTTAGAAACCGTCGCAACTAGCCCTGCGGTTCATATTTTAAATACCTGCGCAGTGACTAAGGAAGCAACGTCGCAGGCCGTTCGATTAATTCGTAAACTTAAAGCAAAAGAACCATTTTCCACAATCGTAGTCACTGGGTGTGCGGCTCAGGTTGACACAGAGTCATTCTCTGATTTGCCATCAGTAGATTTAGTGGTGGCCAATTCGCACAAACATGAGCTGCCTTTTATTATTGACGATTTTTTTCGTAAACGGTCAATTAGCAAAATATTTAAGAGCAATATTTTTAAAAAAGAAGATTTAGGTGTCGGCGGTGGCGAAGAAGATTTGCACACGCGCTCGTTTTTAAAAATTCAAGATGGCTGCAATAGTTTTTGCGCCTTTTGTATAATTCCGTATGCTCGAGGAACGTCGCGGTCATTAAAAGCTCGGACACTGATTCAACGTATTCAAGAATTGGAATCTCAAAACGTTAAAGAAGTCGTTTTGTCCGGGGTTCATATAGGTGACTATTATGATACAGATGCAGGCTTTGGTCTTGAGGGTTTGCTTCAGGCTATATTAAGGCAAACGAAAATTCAAAGAATCCGTCTTGGTAGTTTAGAGCCGATTGAGCTATCGTATGAGCTTCTTGAGCTTTACCAAGATCCTCGACTGTGTGCCCATTTTCACATGAGTATACAAAGTGCTGACACCGGGGTTCTAAAAGACATGAAGCGCAAATACACTCGAGATGATGTTCAAGGTGTGTTGAAAAAAATTAATTTGCGCCTTAAAAATCCCTACATCGGCATGGATGTAATTGTTGGTTTCCCAACAGAATCATCTACCGTTTTCAGTGAAACGTTGAAAACTCTGGCTGATTCACCTTGGACACGCATTCATGTATTTCCCTATTCTGAACGAAATGGAACCAAAGCGGCCCAATTAGAAATCAGTGTGCCTCAAGCTGTGCGCAAGCAAAGGGCCGAGCAACTTCGGGAGCTAAGCAATACGCGACTTCAATCCGAAGCCAGCCTTCAAGAAGGGAAGATTAAAAAAATTTTAGTTTTAAAAAAAGGCCAAACGTTAAGTCGAGACTATTGGAATGTGAAGCTGCCGAATGTAGATCCTGTGATGCTAGCTGGTTGGGTTGGAAATGAAATCGACGTCCGAGTTGTAGGCAAGGAAGTTAAAACCATTCAAAATGACTGTCATTTGGTGGGAGATATTTGTGAGTGATATCAATTGGGCAGAATTGCAAAGGCAAATAAAATACACTTTCCAAGATCAAAAAAATCTTCAAAAGGCTTTGACCCATAAAAGTGTGCTAATGGCGACCGAACGAAATTTCAATAATGAAAAACTAGAATTTCTAGGTGATGCTGTCGTGGATTTGATTTTTTCTGAATGGCTCTATGAATTGTTTTTAGATGAAGACGAAGGCACTTTATCAAAAAAACGGGCCTCGCTAGTAAATGAAAATGTATTATCAGATGTCGCTTTGGAATTAAAACTAGATCACTATTTAATTTTAGGAAAGGGCGAAATCAAATCTGATGGTGCCCGAAATCCTAGAATTCTCGCTTCCGTATTTGAAGCTATTATGGGCGCTATATTTTTAGAATCTGGGTACGAAGCAGCTCGTGATGTCTGCCGACGATTTTTTATTGGTCGAATAGAATCGCTTAATTCTGAAATTCCCTTTGAAAAAGATTTTAAAACACGGATTCAAGAAATTTATCAAAAACAACATAAACGAGTTCCCAAGTATCAATTGATAGACGAGGTCGGACCACCCCATGATCGTATTTTTGTCGTGGAACTTATTTTTGATGAATCAGTAATAAGTCGGGCCCAAGGAAAATCTAAAAAAGAAGCAGAACAGCGTGCGGCTGAAGAAGCATTGAAGGTAATAAATGAAAAAAACGTATAAAGCAGGTTTTGTAGGACTTATTGGCGAGCCGAACGCAGGCAAATCGACGCTCATGAACTATCTAGTTGAAGAGAAAGTTTCCATTGTGTCGTCTAAGCCACAAACGACTCGAAGGCGGATACATGGCATTCACACCCAAGGCGACGGGCAGATTGTATTTGTGGATTCCCCGGGATTGATTCACGCCAAAGAAGGTCTTAACGCGTTTTTAGAAAAAGAAGCATCTGAGGTTATTAGAGAAAGCGACGCACTGATCGCTGTATTGAGCGTCGATTCAGAAAAAAAAGAATCAATCGAAGACGTAGTCAATATTGTTGCACGCAGCAACAAGCCTTGGATGGCGGTCATAACAAAGACGGATTTAGGTGATAAATCTCATCGAGTTGTAACCATTCGTACGCTTTTAGAACGGTACCAAGTTCCCATTGTCGCGGTTAGTTTAAAAGACGAAGACTATGTCCAAGAAAAGCCAGACATGCTTAAAAAAATCCTCTCCCTCCTGCCGGATGCGACAAAGCCCTTGTACGACGAAGATATTTACACACAAGAAAGTGTCCGTGAATTGGCATGCGAAATTGTGCGCGAGAAATGTTTTGAATTTTGCCATCAGGAAATTCCCTACA
>JAYTTH010000284.1:0-1561 GCA_043745515.1 Pseudobdellovibrionaceae bacterium
CGCGAGACGCGATATCGGTCGCCGCCGTTGGCATTAGCTTATCGCCTGCATGGGCCGAACTGATCCACAACATGTCTTATCTCCCCGTTTTTTCTTCGGATTTTCGATTACGAAACCAGAAGGGTAAAAGCCATAACATTAAAATTAAAATAATAGCGACGCCGCCAAGTCGGACAAGGTTAAAAGCCGCCAAAGAATACTTGTTTGCTTGGGGATCATAATGAAAACAAAACAACAAAAAACCATCAACAAAATTGCCAATTTTCCCATCAGTTGCTTCATTCAGGGCCAATTTCAAATCAGTGGGCTCGAACATGATACCGCCAAGATAGCGCGAAATGACCCCCTTGGGCGTTGTTACAACAGCCGCCGAAGCATGGGACCATTCCTTGTCTTTTTCATTCCATTTAAATTTGAAACCAACCGAAGACGTCAGCTGATCAATTGTCGCCTGATCAGCCGTTAAAAAATGCCAACCCATTTCAGCTCTGGGGCGGCTGTAGATATCCATGTAGGATTTTTTCTTTGCAGCTGCTAGAACTGAATTTTCCCGAGCATCAAAACTAACTGCCAAAACTTGAAATTTTTCGCCCGGATTCCACTCAAGCCCCTTGAGTCCTTCAGTTAAGCCATTTAAGTGAAAGTTACATAATCCTGGACACGAAAAATACACTGGAGAAATCATTACTGGGTGCTTGCCATCATAAAAACTACCCAAGGTAACGACATCGCCTTTTTCATCTTTGAATTTTAAATTCATATCCAAAGAATTGCCTAATTTTTCCTCAATACCAACGCCATCGAGTTCTTTTGGCTTTATGCCAGATTGCTGAAGCGCGGGCTTGCCTGTATAGGGCTCTATTTCGCCCTGATGGGAATTCGAGGCCAAAGTAAATAAAAATAGAAACATAAAAATGAATATCACCCGATTTTCACAATTTACGCTTTTATTTTTAAATTTAAATCCCGAACTCATTTTGTATCCTATTTATTCAGCAGTTTTAGCAAACTCTGCGATTTTTGCAGGATCGTCTTTAGATTTGTTGCCGGTAACAGAGTCAATAAATTGTAAAATCGCCCAGCGATCAGCGGCTTTCAGATGTTTAAATGACGCCATCGAAGTTCCGGCGATTCCATTTTGAAGGACCTTAAAGTGATCCATGATCCCATCACCCTTGGTCCACTTGCCCTCAACCATATTTCTTGGTTTTGGATTCATGCCTCCGCTGGCAGGCCCATCACCTTTAGCTTCATTGCCATGACAAGTGGCGCAATTAGTTTTGAAAACTTTAGCTCCGTAAGCAACTAATTCGGGCGAAGAAACCCACGGTTCTTTGACGTCGCCAATTTTGAAAACAGGCCCAGCAGGCTTGTCGGACACCGCATTCGGGTCGACAACATTTTCACCCAGTTCAATGCCGGGATGCAGGAATGAAATATACACGAAAAAAGCGAAAACGAACACCATTGAAAAAACGAAGGCAGCAAATCCACCCCTGTTGTGGACATCAGAGGATTCAGACATAGATTCTCCAATTTGAATTTTTGTATACTTGATTAG
>JAYTTH010000285.1:0-5673 GCA_043745515.1 Pseudobdellovibrionaceae bacterium
CGATTTATTGGCTTCGATTCGGTGCTTTACGATGACAAAAATGTCCGAGCCCGGTCCATTTATCATTTCACCCGATTTCCCATTTAATCCAGCTATATAGCGTTTAGGATCAAATTGATTTCCAGCCATTTTATTAAAATTCACGCCGCCCGCATTAGGCACGGATGCGGGGCCAACTCCGGGTCCACCTGTTCTTGCAAGGTAGCCACCACCGGCTCCACCTGACCCGATATAGCCCGAGTTAATTTTTAGTTTATCACCTGGGTCACCACCCGGCCCACCAGCACCTGGTCCGCCGCCGCCATTGGCACCGCCGCCGCCGCCAGCGCCGCCTCCACTGCCTCCGCCGCTAAGGCCAGCATTCCCTTTTTGACCGCCCAAATTGGCGCTATCACCATGACCTGTGGCACCGTCACGCAATGAATTTCCAAACGCGTCCATCGCTGCGCCAGCACCACCATCACCGATCATTGTAGTTCCAGCGTCTGTTCCGGCGGCATGGCCACCGGCATTCAATCCACCAACGGCTACTCGCGGGGTTCCCGCTGCCGATGTTTTGGCAATACATTCTGCAGCGTTTGGCGTGTTGATACATTTACACACTTGATTTTTAGACGCAAAATCCGCATTGGAACAACGTTGAGCATCGGTGCAAAGCGGATTATTTGGATTCGTTTTACACTGATCTAGATTGTTATTCGTAAGACTGTTTGTGTCGCTCTGGCATTGATGTGAAGCTTGAAGCTGAGCCAAAGCCGCAATCGCATGCTGAGCCGCTTGATTTATTTTTGCCTTGTATGTCACACATTTTTTAATGTTTTCGACGACAACACCCATATCTTTACTTAGAGCTGCAGAAGCGGCCGGATCTTGCAAAATAGGTGGCGGAATGCAACCCGCTTGAGTCCTTAATTTTTGAGCATTTGAACACGACGATTCGCAAGACTTTTGCGACATAGCACACGCCGATTGCCAGGCGCCAAAGCCCACGTTTGCGACTTTGCTAATTTGACCTAATTTCGAGCAAGCCATTTGAATACTTACAGCAGAACCAGCTCCGATTATTTTTGAAGCCGCGGCCGCCGTTTCCATCGTTTCATTTTCTTCATCACACGTGCCGCTAGCTTCGGTCGCTTTTGATAAACACGTATCTCGCTCTTGCTGAAACTGCGCGTAGCATTCCCCCGTTACGTTAACAATTGGATCGCCTTTTACGCAAAGACGCGGAACATCTCGCGACGACCTCCCATCGCCAATAATTTGTCGATAAAAGTTGTTAACAACAACATCTTGGGGCGCGTATTGTGATGCATCTGCATTCATTTTACATATTGAACCCGTCGGACATCCACAGTTGGGGTCATTCGCCGGGCCCGAAAAACCAGTATCTTCATCTGAACCGTTAAATTCAGCCGGGGCCGGAACTGGCACGGGTGTAGGCGCAGGAGCTGGGGTCGGCGTTACTACTGCGGCCTGGCCCGATATTGAATCATTACCTGGCGATGTTATGCATACTCCATTCTCGCTACCATAGGGGCCACATTCTGTTTGTGCAGCGACGGAAGGCGGAGGAGGAGGTGCTGATTCCGTATCGTCTTTCTTTTTTTGTGCAGCTGGTTTTCGAACTCGAGAAGCCGACCCACTAGAGCTTTCAATTGGAGCTGGCGATGTTGAAGTATCGGGCTCCGCTGCTTGGGCGTTCGGGGCAACGTAAGGATCACATACCCAAGTAACGTTTCCATTTCTGGCATTAGTTACCTGAGACGCCGAGCCGCTTCGGCAACCGTAAATCTTCCCCGCTCTGGCACTGGATTGCGCAAAAGAATTTTCGGAATGAAGATAAAATATGCCGAAAATTAATAAAAGATATTTCACGATTCCCCCGAATCTAGCCCCACTCGTGGAGCTGTGTTTATTTTATCGTAAAGTTGTGAAAAAAGCTGAGAATCCTTGGACCTTTTTTTTCAATAGGAATTAGAAGTAGGTAGTGCGTGTCTATCTTTACGACAGCGTATCAAAATGAAACGTCACTGAATCAGTCAGGAAAAAAATAGGATTATTGGTATGAAAACCAAGCTTTTTATAAAAGATTAACTTCTTTGCAAAATTCTGAAAATGGCAAAATTGAAATGCGATCGCTAATGGCCGTCGATCTTTGTCCACGATGGACTTGGTAAAATTTAGGAATGGTCGTTCGTTCGGCAAAATACTTGATATGCGGTGAAAGTGTTCCTTCCCCAAATTTACATTCTACTGCAAAAAGTGGTTTATTTTTTTTTAGCACAACAAAATCAACTTCACGTCCCTCGGAGTTTCTCAAAAATCGCAATTCCATTTTTTCGCCTTCTGAGTCTTCATGAAAGTGGCTGTATTTTAGCAGGTGACTGGCTACAAAATTTTCCCATTTGGGACCATCGGCGTCTAGTTCGCTCCAATCCCACAAATATAATTTTTGCTCTTTTTTTACAGCTTTAATTTTTGGAGCGCCATACGGTGAAATACGATAGCAATAATAAACATTTTGCAAAATGGTAAGCCATTTTTCGACTGTTTTAAAATCAACTTCAAGCGCTTGAGCTAGATTTTTCCGAGACAACGGCGAGCCGACTCTTTCCGGTATGGCATTAATGAGCAGTTTCATGTTTGAAATTTCTTTTACATTTTCAAGATCACGAATATCTGAATAAACAATTCGATCGCGGCGTTGCCGATGCCATCGCTTAAGTGTCTTTTGACTCTGATTAAGGTAGGGCTCTGGAAATCCGACAAACTCCAGTAGCCTTGAAATTTGCAGGTGCGGCTTGCTATTAACTGCGTTTTCAAGCGCTTCTGGCAAGGTTATTGGGTGCATCTTATAATAGTGGTACCGACCCAAAAGAGAGTCCCCACCTTTTCGATAATAATCCAATCGAGCCGAGCCCGTGACTAAAAACTGATACGTATTTTTAAACTTATCGTAATAACCTTTTATCAAACTTCGCCATTTAGAAAATTTATGTATTTCATCAATCAAAATTAATTTTTCACCCTTAGGTAAAAGGCCCGACAAGATTTTGGCACGGTCGTCTAGAAGGTCCCAATTTAGATACCCTTTATGTCCATCATTATAATTAGGAATAAGCTTCTGGGAAAAGGTCGTTTTCCCTAATTGCTTTGGGCCACCCAAAAAAACCATTTTTTCATTTAAATCGGCTTTAATCATAGGCTGGAGGTATCGGCGTAAAGTGGAGTCATGTCTACTTTGCAACTTTAGCTTTTTTTTGAAGAATTCATATCAATTTAAAAATTACTTTTGAAGAAAACTATCAGGCAGACTAGTCGCATGCCAAGTGCCATTTAGACATTGAAACGAAGCACTGTAAGTACCGGCATCTAAGATTTCGTTACCTGGATTTCGATTCCAAGCAATCGAGCACACATAATTTTTTACAGTTACAACAGAAAGATATTTTCCAGATGGAACTTGATAGTGGCAGAGCGATGAATTGACTTCAACACTGTGAAGATCCACAATATATTGCCCTTCTTTGCCAATCAAACCGCGAGCTGGCAAGTTTTGGCTATCAATTGCATAAGCCAATTTAACCGGATCACAGTCTAAAGATTTTTCCACACACTGTGCATCTATTGTGTTGCCCGTAATCGAATTTGTTAAGTGCCCACGTTCACAAGTAATTTTTATTGAGCCTTGCAATTTAGGATTCTTACTTGCAAATGTCTGTGATGCACCGTCAGCTAAAGTTATTTGTGCTGGAATATCGTACTTACATTTAAATTCTGATTCAGATAAAACATCACGGCCTGGTTCACCCAGGCGACCTCCGCCAGATGCCAATAACCCTGGTTCACGAAGTCCGCCAAAATATTGTGTTAAATATCCGTTGTTAAAATTAGCATACGTTTCATTCAATTTATCTGTCGATGCATTCACACAATTTTGTGCTGCAGTCGTTGTGCCTGACCCGCTACTAGAACCTGATCCGGCACTAGAGCCCGAGGAAGACCCGCCTCCCGCGCTAGAACCTGAACCAGAACTCCCGCTGGAACCGCTTCCAGCAACGGATCCAGAGCCAGACCCTGAGCTGGATCCAGATTTGGATCCTGATCCAGAGTTCGCGGACGATACTGACTCTGCATTGGCCTTAGATCCCGAGCCGACAACTGAATTGTCTTTGTTTTTATTTCCTGACGTTAACCCGGCAGACTGCGCCACGCTTACGGACGACAATGTAACCTGATCTGAAACTGTGCTAAATTCAGTTGGAGAACAGTTCTGAAAAGCCTGCACTAAAACCAAGAATAAAATGGCCGAACCGGCTGTAGGCATACATTGCTTTATAGAAAATGATACTTGTTTCACAATCCCCCCGGACTAAACATTTTTAGGTCACTCACCCACCAAGTTGTAATGCAAAACCAAATCCGTCGATTAATTTCTTCAAATCTGTCGTGTTTGAGCGTTGGTTTTGGGTGATGACAGGTGTCTAGAAAATCCACTACGGTGTAACTACCAACAACTCCGGATCAACTTGAGACATCGCGTGAAATTAGGAATTTAGTTCGAAGGGGAAAAAAGAAAAAGTGTAAAGGTAACCGATTGTTCCTTTACACTTCTGAGTGCTGGCTTCATAGATACCTCCTCTGATGAGCCTATTTAGTATCCGCAACCATTCTTAGTTTTTTAAGTCCTACTAAGACCCTAGAAAGTTTTTTTACAAACTTTCTAGGTAGGTTGGTCCACGAATTCAGACGGAGGGCTGAACTCGCTTCATCAAAATTAAAATTAATTCTTTATTTAAAAGACGATCCAATTAAAAATCGTCCTTATAAAATCTACAACTAGCCTAACAACTTAAGAGCTTGTCCAGGGATCTGATTGGCCTGAGCCAATGCAGCAGTAGAAGCTTGTAACAAAATGTTATTCTTGGTCAATTCACTGCTGGCTTGTGCCACATCAGTGTCACGGATCCGAGAATTAGCAGCTGCTATATTTTCAAACATTGTTTGAGAGTTATCAAACGTGGCTTGCAATCGATTTTGTAGGGCACCTAAATTAGCGCGGTAACCGTTTACATTGGATTGAGCTTCATCCAAAACTTCAAGTGCACCTTGTGCGCCTTCTTTACTTGTAAAATCAAATCCATCAATACCTAAATTAGCAGTTGTGGCGTCGGACTGACTCGAATCAAACGAGATTCGATCTGCATCCTTATTATTGTTAATACCAACTTGGAAGTCGTAAACTTTACCGTTACCATTAATTAGCTCTTGGTTACCAAATTTTGTAGTTACGGCGATACGCTGAACCTCTGCCTTTAATTGTTGGACTTCTTTGTCCAGAAATCCTCGTTCTTTATCTGATACCGTATCAGAGGCTGATTGAATTCCTAGCTCTCTCATACGAGTTAAAATATTTGAAACTTCACCGAGGCCACCCTCTGCTGTTTGAATCAATGATATACCGTCATTCGCATTTCGTCCGGCTTGAGATATACTTCTCATGCCTGATTTTAAGTTTTCAGAAATCGCTAATCCCGCTGCATCATCTGATGATTTGGTGATTCGTGATCCTGACGCTAACTGCGTGAAAGATTTTTGAATCTCTCGCTGCGAGCCAGTCATAGACTTTTGCGCACTTAGTGACGCCATATTTGTTGAAATTCGCATTCCCAT
>JAYTTH010000286.1:0-21697 GCA_043745515.1 Pseudobdellovibrionaceae bacterium
GGCAAAAAAAAAGCGGAAGGCGTTAAGCCTTCCGCAAGAGACCTTTTCATGTCGGGGAACCACCAAACCCTCATGAAAACGTCTCCAAAAAACAAAGGAGAAAATGAAACACAAACACGTAACCAAAACCCATTAAAACCTAATTTAGCTTTCCAAGAATTCAAAAGCCATCCTAGCTTTTTTAAGAATTCTTGAGGTCAGTCTTTCTGAAAACGTTCCGCTTTAGACTTCCCTGCTCTTTCGAGCGGCTTGCACCCTTTTGGCTTTCTTCATCCTTGAAGCGCCTTTCATAAGTAAGACGCTTGCCGGCCACTCAGGGGTTAAAGACTTTGATGTTTTTTTCTTTTTTTTTAAAATGCTCAAAATCAGCCCTATTGACTTTTTTCACAGTTAAACTTTACTATAGGCCCTGACCTCAAAAAGCCCGGGTGGCGAAATTGGTAGACGCACTAGCTTGAGGTGCTAGCGCTCGAAAGGGCGTGCTGGTTCAAGTCCAGTCCCGGGCACCAAATTCGATTCCTCAATAATATAAAAAACATGGGGTTTCGTTTCCGCTCGAAAAGCGGGTTCTTGCGGTTCTACTCGATTAGTACTAGGTTCAGTCGAATTTGTTCATAATGAACCCAAGGAAGCCTATGAAGTTGAAATTAGTATGAGTAAAATAATTTTTTCGCTAGCCGTTGCGTTTGGAATTTCGACTATCGCCCAAGACAATGAATCAGTTCGTCGCAAAGCCGCAGAGACAAAGCAAAGATGTACCGTTGCGCAATCTGCTTTGCAGACCTATTTAAATACACTGGATCATCAGTGCAAGGTCGACACCGATTGTGAATCTCGTTACTACAACGCCGGATCCTGTGAACCGCCAGTCATACTTAAAAAAAATGCTAAGATTGACGAGCCTCAGCTAGTTCGTTTTCAAAATGTAGTTCGCACTGCGTGTGCAGATCTTTTAAAAGGGCCTGCATGCGAACCAATTCCTGGCTATCCTGTATGTTATCAAAATAAGTGCATTGACCGATCGAAGTTACCCGCCCAAAAATTGCCGGATCTAGATACCAAATTATTGAAGCGACCGTTTAAATTTGGACTTGCCAGATTTTCTTGCGCGCCGCACGATGCGCAGTCGATTGAAATTAATCTTACACAGGATCCGGTCGCCTGTGACAAAAAAATTAATCGCCGTGATTTAACCATTCTAAACGTCAATATTTGGCAATCAGATTTTGTCAAAGGACCTACGAAAGGCGGCGATTGGGGAATCACTTCGCAGTCTGGGATAGGTTCGGTGTGTGCGGGTGGTGGTTGCAGCAATTTGTTCAGTTTAATCCGTATTCAAGTCATCGACGTTCAAAAAGAAAAATTCATTCGCGGAAAAATCGAAGCAAGCACCGAGAATGGAATTAAAATTCCAACTCAAGAATTCAATGTAATTTGGTGTCCGGGAAGTAAGTTGTGCGGATAAAGCATGCCCGAGCCTGGCCAGTAAGTCCTAGTTGAAAAGTTACTGACTGATTTTGAACAGTCAGCCTTTCCTGTAAAATTTTCGAATTCTTTCACGTTCTCGATTAATTTCAATTTCGATAAGTACGCGAACCCACACACAGACGGGGCCTGAACGGAAGAATTTTTTCTTCTTTTTCATTAAATTTTGAGCGGTTTCCGGGTAACGGCATTCCATCAGTTCCATTGGCCTTGCGCTGTTTTTCTTTTTGAAGGTTTTCTAGATTCTTGAACGTTCGCTCGATTTTGGCTTTTTGGCCAATTTGGCAAATGCCTTGACCGCGTAAATCCATTTGTTTGAGAGGCTCGAAGAACGAGTCGGTCGGGATCTCCTTTGGCGGAATTCCGTCATGGAGGGCGTTCAATTTAGTAAAGTGGGCCAATAAAAATATTTGAGTCTGGGTTGGCCCAAAAGGCACTACCACAGGTTGCTAATGGCAGTTCGCTACAATTTCCTCATAATCGCGGGTCACTTTTATCAAATTTGATATTTCATCCATCAGCTCAATATCCGGATATTCCACGTATCCGTGCTCATCAGCATCAACATGACCTGGTTCAAATTTTAATAAGAAGCTTTGCCTCTTGATGATTTTAAATGTGGTATCGGAGCAATCGATTTCTTGCCTTTGATAGGGGCCACCCTCGGGGGTTCTAGTTGTATTGATGTTTGCTATATTTGACGATATCACCCCCATGTTAATGCGACTGCAGTTCAACATTTTTTGGCAGTCAGAAAAGTCAGCGTTAGCAAAAAACGATGTAAATAGAATTAGCGGCGGCAGAAATAAGAAACATTTCATTGGTTGGTTCCCTCCCTATGATTTCTAAATAGTATCGTTAATTAATACTTTCGGAAACTGCCAATTAGGCGACACCAGAAATATTTTTGTAATTTGGCCCCAATGGGCAATTTTGCCACACAAATACCTCTGAAGTTTCGATTTCGACAGTAGCTTTTGAATGTGACCCATCGCTTAAAATCAATTTTCGCAATTCTCGATCCAGCAAAGCCTTCGGTTAGGCCACTTCATCACTTCAAATTCAAATAAAACCACTTTTGGGCGAAAAAACGGTTCGTTTATTTCGATGACTCGCGCACAATTGTAGCAAGTATTCGAACTAAAATACCCTAAAAATTGCGATACCTGAAATTGAGCGCACGTATTTGCACAAAAAAATTCAAGACTACAGAATTCAGAAGCGGGAGTATTTTAACTAAGAATATAAGCTATAAAAGAAATAGGAGGAATTTGAAGTGGACAGGTCGCGCTCCACTTTCTAACTATTGGCAATCATTCTAGCGTCCAGTTTTCCACTCCTAAGGTCTCCATTTGTTGAAAGCCCGTCAGATTGAATCCACGTAAATTTTTAGGTATCACAGCGGAATCCAAACGACAAAACATCGGTACTGTCGGTGCGTCAGTCATATACTGTTCAGCTATTTCAAGCGCCATTCGTTTGCGTTCAGAGAATTTCATCTCTGAACCCATTTTCTCAAGTAAAACATCCACCTTTTTATTCTTCCACCCAGGCACATTGTGTCCATTCCACGCGGTCGCAGCCACCGGGATATTTTTAGAGTGATATAGATAATATGACTGCCAACAATCATTTCTGTCACGACATAGGGACCATTTTACAAGCCAGGGTTAGTGGGCATTCTGACGTACAATGAGTTAGCGTCAATGTCACCACAGTGCAGCCGTCATTGGCGATATCATCGGGTGCAGAGTATCGACTTCTTGAGAAGCTTTGCACGCTTTTGAAATAGTTCGCATTCGATTCAGCATAGAACGTAACACTGGATCTTGATAAATCCCAGAACCCTCTTGTTCATAAATCAATGAAAGATGTGACTCTAAAGCATAATAAACTAACCGATTCGTGGGGTCTGGCCGTTTATAGTCAAAGATATTACGTTGATGCCGTTTAATTTCAGATTCTAAAAACCGCGCTATATTATTAACGTAACTATAGTGGGCTCTCAGTCTTTTCAATTCACTTGTTTCGAGCATTTTTTTTACAAATCCATCACTAAACATCAGAATGTCTACCAATCTCAATCGGTCACTTTCTAAATTAAGATTGAGGTGCCCTGAGTAGGATATATACTGCAGATCAGATAACATCCTTTTCAAATCTTCAGCATTTTGAGAGAATCCTAGCTTCTGGCCGGGTTTGGCTGATTGAATCACTTTTTGGCCACAATGGTTTTGACTGTCACAGGTAAAAATTTGATTTTTATCGTCAATGTATAGTTTAACAGTAACGTTGTCCCTACTCCATCGAGATGTAAAAACCGCACTTGCTACAATATTCTGAATTTGAATTGGATTTTCAGTATATGCAGTCGCTTCACAGGAAGTAGAAATACTAAATGAAGAGTAGGTAGCCACTATGGCCTTGTTCTGTCGGGCTTGAGCCTGGTCCCTTTGACGCATTTCCGTCGTATTTGGTTCAGACATTGTCACCCCATCTCCAGAAAACTGCCGTCGTGCCGGGATGCCGGCCGCACCCGTTCTGACTCGTTCGTTCTCAATAGCACGATCAAAATTATAGCGAGGCAGTTCAGTGAGTTTTTCGATATTGTATTGCGCAAGGTCGAGCAAACCACCAACTGTAAAAGCCAAACCAGACTGAGGAGCAAGAGTTGTCAACGCAATGAGAGGGAAGTAGTATTTTAACTGGCAAAGAAATTTTATTCGCATAGGCTCACGTCTCTTTCAAAATGATATACTGCAATGACCTACTGCTAAAGCGGTGCCGAAATCGTAAGTAATGTGAATTAGAGAAGAAGGCAAAAGGTGTCTAGTTCATTTTATTTAAGACGTTTATTGTCGATGTCATATACTTCGACATTGTACTTCGATACTTTCCTTGGACTCTTTTGGAATCGTCAATTAGCGATCTTTTCCTTTACTTTATATTAATGTTTGATGGCGCCCGACGCCCGACTTAAATCATGTTCACAGCGGCTACCCAATGTTAAAATAGCTTTATTGTCAGTCACCGTGAGGGTGAGCTGACAACCTTCTTTTTGAAGTTTTTCCACCTGTCCATTGTCTGCAAAACTGGCTTCACGAACGGTAAGCGTGTTCCCCTCGATTCGGGTGACTAGGCCAGAAAATTCTCGAGTTTTGTAAGCACCAAATACTACGCCAATTATTACCGTATATTGGTTTTTGTCGTTTTTGGAAATTGTAATGTCATTTGTTGTCGATTCATTTCTGACAATGCACGATCCATTATCGTTGGAATCGACGGCTTCAAAATCCCCTTTTTCGTCCAAACAGGATTCCTTTGTACCGAAAAAGTGAATAGCCGATTGGTTCGAGTATTGACCAACTAGCGAAGTTGCCTCCGCAAACCCAACACTAGATACAATTGCACAAAGTAACATCATCGATTTCATAGAAACTCCGCTTAAATAGGGTGTAGAGGGTGAAACTTTACTAAGGAATTACCTAACTCACACCTGTCCATTTTTTGGACGTTCATTTCTTCAATTGATTGACGGCCCTCTTCCTGACTTGGTATTACTTGATGGATACGCTACATAAATGTCAAAGGGAGGGCTGGATGGCTCGAAATTTTATTTTTAACTTGTTATTATTGCCATTGCTTCTAACTGCGATTGTTTCGACATCAACCAGCGCCACCGAAGTTAGTTCCGATCCGTCAGCGACTTGGGATCTGACGTCACTTTATAAAACAGAGGCTGATTGGTCAGCAGAATTGAAAGCCGTCGATAAAAAAATCCCCGATTTAAAACACTGCCAAGGTAAACTTTCTACCTCTGTTAAATCTTTAAAAAAATGTTTGGATGATTATTTCGGTTTGCAATTACGGTTAGCGCAAGTATCTGTATGGGCAGAACTTCAAAAATCGGCTGATCAACGTCAGGCAATTAATTCAGAGCGAACACAATTGACTGGTGATTTGGGCTCGCGTTTTTCTGAAGGAACAGCGTTTTTCTCGCCTGAGTTATCAAAAATTAAACCGGCCTATGTAAAAAGTTTTTTAAAACAACCGGGAACTCAGATTTATAAACACTATCTTGAAATGATTCTGAATCAAGCGAAACACACCCTTGACCCTGCCCGTGAAGAACAGTTGGCCGCATTGTCCCCTGTCTTGTACAACGGCGAAAATCTTCAAGGACTTTTGTTGTCTGCCGACATTGAATGGAAAACGATCACTCTAGCTAACGGCGATAAACAAAAAATAAATTCGGCCGGGTACACAAAATTGCGTGAATCTCCAAATCGTGCCGACCGTAAAAAAGTCTTTGAAGCCTATTATGCTACGTTGTCTCAATTTCAACGTACTTTGGGTGCCAATCTGGCCTTGAATATTAAAACGAATGTTGTAATGGCACGGTTACGAAAATATAAAACGGCGCTGGAAGCTTCGTTAAGCCGAGATAATGTTCCAGACCAGGTATATAGAACATTAGTAGCGCAGGTGAATGCCGGCCTTCCTGTATTTCATGAATTCTTGAAACATGAGGCAGCGACACTCGGGATCAAGGATTTTTCTTATGAAGATTCCTACATCTCGTCGGCTGACCTAGATCTTAAGTTTCCTATGGATAAAACAAAATTGGTAGTACTAGAAGCGTTGGCACCTTTGGGTGAAAGCTACACAAGTAAATTGAACGAATCGATATCTCAACGGTGGATGGAAGTGTACCCACATGATGGAAAAGTCGGTGGTGCTTTTATGAATGGATCAGCCTACAAAGTGCACCCATTTGTGTTGCTGAATCACCAAGATAACTTTTCGTCGGTATCGACCTTTGCCCATGAGTGGGGACATGCAATGCACACGCTGTATTCAAATGGTGCGCAAGATTTTATTAGCGCTGATGCACCGATATTCACGGCAGAAATCGCATCGACATTAAATGAAGTTCTACTTCACGAAAAATTGATTCAAACCACTCAAAATTTAAAAGAGAAAGCGTACTATTTAGAGTCACTGTTAAAATTAATTCGCGCCACCTTTTTCCGTCAAACTCAGTTTGCTGAATTTGAATTGGCATTGCATGAAGAAGTTGAAAAGGATCAGGCCCTATCAGGTGAAAAAATATCTGAAATTTATGGTAGAATTGCTCGTAAATACTATGGTCACGATCAGAAAGTAATGACGATCGACGATAAGTTTTTTAGTGAGTGGGCTTTTGTGCCGCATTTCTATAATAGTTTCTACGTTTATCAATACGCTACGTGCCTCTCGGCTGCTTTTTATTTTGCCGAACAAATTTTGGCGAAAAAACCAGGCGCTGTGGAAAATTATTTAAAGGTACTTAAAGCGGGATCGTCTAAGTACCCTTATGAAATTCTAAAAGATGCGGGCGTTGACATGGCAAAACCAGACGTCTATCAAGCTGTCGTTCGCAGAATGGAAAAAGCTCTCAAAGAAATTGATGAGCTTAAATCCACTAAAAAGTAACTAGTCCGTATTATTGTTGGCAGTCTCATTTCCTACTAATTCGAAGAAAAAATGAGACCATCTAATCGCAGGTTTCGGCAGTTACTGTGTTTATGTAAGATCGCTCAAATCCAAGTGCGACAAAACCTACTAACAAAAAAAATAGGCACACCCAGTGTGAACTTTTGATTGAAAAACCATTGCGGTAAAAAATCAAAACCAAGCCCAATAAAGCCAAAATAAATCCAGGCAGAGAAATAATTAGTACGATGTCTGATAAATCACAATCGCGAGTAGCGCTGAGCGCGACATAAAATCCTATAAAAAGTGATACTACGGACACCATGATAAAAAATACACCGAGTTTGATCATGCGTCCTTGAACTCCTTACTTGCTATCAGTGTCGTGCCCGATCAAATGGTCGGATCTTTTGGTTGTTCGCTAAATGTTGGCGGTTGTACTGATACAGGCCGTATCAGAATGAGATGAACTAGACTGTCGACTTTTGCTATAGTGGTTGTAAAAAGAATCGACACTGAAGAATCACAACTGGTAAAAAGTCTGTCTCAAAATGGCCTAACCTATTGTTCTTTGATTTGCTTTCACTCAGAATCCGCCGATACTACCTATGGGGGTACAAATGAAAAAAATCTATCTAGCACTACCAATTTTAGTTGTCGCGCTTGTAGTATCGTTTCAAAACTGTTCTAAATCTAATTTTGAATCTGGTGGGGACTTGTCGCAATCAAGCAGTCTTGAAAGCTCTACCAAAACGGATTCTATTGGTGCTCGCGTTCTAGTTGCGGAAGAATTAAGAGCTCCGATTCAATGTCCAATGATTATGTGCGCGGCGCCACCAGATAATTGTCATTACGAGCAAGATGTGAAAACTGATCAAACTGATAACGGAGATCGCAGTCAGCGGTTTTGTGGTGGTGGTTGCGGCCGATTGGTTTGCGATAAACCAGATATCAAAATCTGTCCGGCAATAATGTGCGCAGCGCCTCCAATTGGATGTCACTATGCCGCCAAGACATCGGCGGGCGAAGCTAATAAGTGCGCCACATCCTGCGGTGAGCTGATTTGCAAAGGCGGCGGCCCAGTTGAACTTCCTCCCGTTGATCCAAACGAACCTGTGTCGTGTCCCCTCTATAAATGCCAAGCGCCTCCGGAAGGCTGCCATTTAGATGGAATCAATAAAAAAGACGAAAATGGATGTAACATTGGCTGTGGAAATGTGGTTTGCCCAGGTGGTGACGCAACTGAAATCAATCCAACAAATGTAATACCAATCAAACCAGTAAAACCAGTTATTTGCCCAATGTATATGTGCGCAGCTCCACCTCAAATTGTCGGAAAACGTTGTGAGTATTCTTCCGGTCCTCAGGCCTTAGACAAAGATGGCTGCCCAATCGGCTGTGGCATTGTTTCCTGCGACACCGCTGAGAGTATGTAATTAACGGAGTATACTTTCGAGCGAGATTCCGGGCCACTCCCATACAAAAGGGTTTGGCCTATTTATCGCGTCCACACATCTATCGCATTCCAACTTTTTTTTTATTCCCATATTGATCTTTCAATTCCTTTTGAATATTTATTCGGGCTTGTTTTCCAAATTCGTTTTCAAACAATTTAGTATGAAAAAGTTGAGTCTCATTGACAGTAGATTGTAGGAATTTTTTCCGACCGCTATTAAATAGAAATTTTGGAATACTTGAGTATTCGCTTCGAATAGCATGTCCATAATTTTCATAAGCAGAGTCTGGATATCCCATGATGCAAAAGTCGAGATCGAGAAATAATTGAATTTCAGATTATTCAGTGGCTTTCAATAAACGATTGGGAATACTAGCCGGGGTACTATCTCTTGCCGAAGGAGCGTTTCAACTTTCCTGCTCGACCCCAGCCGTTCTTCCCGCAGGTTAAGCTGCGAAAATGGCCAAACAAATGATCGCAGCTAGTTTTTTATATCAAATCTGTCCGCATTCATAACTTTGACCCAGGCTTTCACAAAGTCGGCTACGAATTTATCGTCTGAATCGTTTTGGGCATAGAGTTCAGCTAATGCGCGAATTTCTGAATTTGAACCAAATAATAAATCTGTTTTAGTCCCAGTCCACTTTGGTTTTCCCGTAGCGCGATCAAAACCCACGTATTCGCCTTCTACTTCAGACACTTTCCAATCAATTTTCATACTCAATAAATTCACAAAAAAATCGTTCGTCAATGTGCCAACCTTCGCAGTGAAAACACCGTGCTTGGCATTGCTGTGATTTATTCCTAGCACTCTTAAACCTCCAACAAGCGCAGTCATTTCTGTCACCGTCAAATTTAAAAGCTGAGCTTTGTCTGCTAAGAGCTCGGGACCATATTTTGTTAAGCCCTTGCTAGCGTAATTTCTGAAGCCATCAGCGAGTGGTTCTAAAACTTTAAATGATTCGCTATCTGTTTGCTCTGAACTAGCATCAACACGCCCCGAGGCAAAAGGAACTTTTACAGTATGTCCCGCTTTTTTAGCCGCTACTTCAATTCCTACAGAGCCACCTAAAACGATTAGGTCTGCCATAGACACTTTAGTTTTTTTACTAGGTTTGTTGAAATCATTTTGAATTTTCTCTAGTTTTTCCAAAACTTTTTTTAATTCCGACGGCTGATTCACTGACCATTGATTTTGCGGAGCCAAGCGGATTCGGGCGCCATTGGCACCTCCGCGTTTATCTGAATCTCGATAGGTCGACGCCGAAGCCCAAGCCACAGTGACAAGTTGTGACACCGACAATCCTGATTTGAGAATATTCTTTTTTAATGTCGCAACATCCGCCTCTTTGAGAACTGTGTTTTTGCTGGATGGCAACGGGTCTTGCCAAAGCAAATCTTCCTTTGGAATTTCAGGGCCAAGGTATCTAGATTTCGGGCCCAGATCTCGATGAGTCAATTTGAACCAAGCTCGAGCAAAGGCCTCTTCAAATGCTTTTGGATCTTTATGGAATTTTTGGGACACTTTTGCATATTCTTTGTCAAAACGAAGTGATAAATCCGCCGTCGTCATCATCGGTGGGCTCTTTTTCTTAGCATCATGAGCATCTGGGATCATATCTTGAGGTTCGCAATTCTTGGGGTGCCATTGATGAGCGCCCGCAGGACTTTTAGAAAGCTCCCATTCATATTTAAACAACATTTCAAAATAGCCATGATCCCATTTAGTTGGATTCGGTTTCCAGGCGCCCTCAATTCCGCTGGTTGTAGTGTGCACGCCATGTCCTGAACCCAATTTATTTCTCCAACCCAGTCCCTGTTCTTCTATCGAAGCACCTTCAGGTTCTACCCCTACCAATTTGGGATCGCCCGCACCATGAGCTTTACCAAACGTATGACCACCGGCTACTAGTGCAACCGTTTCTTCGTCGTTCATCGCCATCCGCGCAAATGTTTCGCGAACGTCTCGGC
Organism: Pseudobdellovibrionaceae bacterium; assembly: GCA_043745515.1. Classification (GTDB taxonomy): domain Bacteria; phylum Bdellovibrionota; class Bdellovibrionia; order Bdellovibrionales; family Bdellovibrionaceae; genus UBA2316. The sequence continues at coordinate 10,388 of JAYTTH010000286.1, forward strand.
CTGACGCTACGGGATCTGGATTGCCATTTGGTCCTTCGGGGTTCACATAAATCAATCCCATTTGAACGGCGGCTAGCGGATTTTCAAGTTCACGTTTTCCTGAATGTCGACTATCCCCCATCCATGCTTTTTCAGATCCCCAATATACGTCCTTGTCGGCTTCCCAAACATCCTGCCGTCCGCCCGCAAAGCCAAATGTTTTAAATCCCATAGATTCAAGCGCCACGTTCCCAGCAAGGATCATCAAATCGGCCCAAGAAATTTTATTTCCATATTTTTGTTTGATCGGCCATAAAAGCCTGCGCGCTTTGTCCAAATTTCCATTGTCTGGCCAACTGTTTAAAGGAGCAAATCTTTGCTGACCTCGGCCGCCACCACCACGACCATCGAAGGTTCGGTAAGTCCCAGCGCTATGCCAAGTCATACGAATAAACAAACCACCGTAATGTCCCCAGTCTGCCGGCCACCATTCCTGAGAGGTCGTCATTAATTTCTTTAAATCTTTTTTTAATCCCTTGTAATCCAGTTTTTTAAATTCTGTCGCATAGTCAAACCCTGCACTCATGGGATCCGATTTTGCCGAGTGTTGGCGAAGTATTCCTAAATTCAACTGGTGCGGCCACCACTGGCTATTGGATTGTACGTTTGCCGTAGTTTGCGCTCCATGAAATGGACATTTTGCTTCTGACATAAATTCTCCTGTATTGAAAAGGCTATTTCAAAAATAAAGCGCAGACAATTAGATTGTTGAAATCTTTCGAAAAACATTATTTCTTAAAAGATTGCTTCAAGCATTGTTAGGTTACATTAAAATCTGTGTTGATAACTAATTTGGCATCCAGACGCTTGTCCATTGTTAAACAAAGCAGTTGGAATTAAAGAATGATGACTAAAACCGGCCCGTCCAAAAAGAATTCCAATTGTTGCTCCTGCCGTTACATCGCTCAGCCAGTGCTTGTCGTCAGAAATTCTACTTAGCCCTGTAAAAAGGCCCATAATCCAAAAGGGAATCGATTTTTGCCATCCGTATGACTCGGTCATACTTGTAGCCAATGAAAAGGAAGCCTGAGTGTGCCCCGAAGGAAACGATACGGATTCACTTGAATCGGGACGCTCGCGGTGGGTTGAATATTTTAACCCGTGTACAGCCAAACTGCCCAAAACCAAGCCTTCCATTCCTGCTAATGCATCGCTTGAATCAAACAAATATTGAGTGCTCAAAACTAGTATTTCTGGAATTCCACTACCCCAAAACTCGCCTATCTTTGAAATTGACGGCGACATCCATTGGTGGTCTTTAGCTCCATCTCTGGCCTGCTGGTCAAATTGATGAGCAATCACTGAAGACACAAATCCAACCTCTAAAATTAAAATCCCCTTTGAATCAAACGCATATTTGGTCGTCTTTTCAATGTGCTCCGGCAATGTATCATTGCCGATTGCCAAACCAATCGCAGGAAGGAATGCGACTAACATTAAAAACTTAATCAACACGTGAATCAGCAATTGATGTCCAACGTTTTTTGATTTGTGTAGTCAAGGATGCGTCCAGTGACAAATAGAATTTTGAAAACTCATCTGAGGAAGCTAAATATTTATGAACTTGTGGAAGCCTAAAATACGGAATCTGAGGGGCTAAATGATGAAGAGCATGGAAATTTGAATTTAAAGGTGCCCAAATTAAAGTGTGCCAGCAATCATTAATATTAACACTGTCTTGAACTTGACTTACCATCGTTAACGATTTTTGACCTAAATTTTTATAATTATGAACAATTGAAACTCTAAATTGATTTAAAACTGCTATTGAAACCAGAAGAAAATACCAAGATACAATTGCAAAAAGTGGAACATGAAACAAATAAAACAAAAGAAAAGTAATCGTGAAAAAAATGAAAAATTGCCGGTGCATTTTGCTGTAGGATTCTAAGATCGCAACTGACGGCTCTATTTTCCTAAATTTCGGATTTATTGTTAAAGTTGAAAAATTCTTTACCATATACAATTCAAAATCTTTTGCCACCAAGCAAAGGGGCAGCAAAATCAAATAACGAATTAACTGGAAGATCGGAATAACAAACCCTAAAAGTAGAAAAACAATCCAACCAATTCGATTCATAAAGTTTTCTGAAAGGTATTCGGGATCTGATACAGAACCATATGAATTCGCACGGTGGTGCAATGCATGACTATGTAGGATTGATTCAATGGGTGTTAACAGCGGGAACCCAACTAAAACATTCCAAATGATACTAAACCAGACAGGGGTTTCAGCATGAGAAAACTCATGCATAAAAAAAAGGGCTCGAAATAGCAAAATCGTAGCAAATGAAAATAAAAAAATAAATACAATTAGGTTATCAACTCGAAAAGACAGCACCCAAAAAGACCAACCTAAAACGCTTGTAATAAAAAAATCAAGCCGCATTCGCCACGAATCTTGTTGGCTGTTGTTTTGAAGTATTTCAGTTATCGAGGAAGGAAGCTCCATTTCAAAAGTCTATTTGAAAATAACAATCCAGGCAATGAATCTAAAAGGGCCTCGCGTATCTTGCCACGAAAGGTTTTCAGATCTATCCTGGACCTGCGGCAAACTGTCTACAACATGGAAAATTTAAGTTAGGATACAAAATCTAAAACGACAAATTCCATGGACCCTTTCCCTCCTTTTCATTTTAATAGGCCTTATCGGCCTACTTTATTCGACTCAGCTTCCTACATTTAAAAGTGAAACCGAATACCAAACTCTGTACTTGGAAATACAACCAGAACCGTCCCGAGATAATGCCTTTAGGAAATTTCAAAAATTACGCGATACTCAACTTACCAATAAATTTAGAATTGAAGACTACAGTGCGACTATGTTTTCTTTTGGTGCGATATTTTTAATTCTAACATGGACGGGCCTAACTCAAATTAAATCTCCAAAATCGAAATGGACCCTGGCTGCTCTTGGTGTCAGTGCTTCTCTATGGCGCTGGGCTCATTAGGATTCATTGCGGAAGAATCTTTTTATGGACGGTTTACGATAGTGATTCCAGGCAGTCTCTGGATCTATTTTTATCTTTCACTGGCGGCCGGTCGACCTAACGAATAAATTTGCTTAAATGTGAAGGATCGATTCCGCTGCGAAGTGGGTCTGAGATTTTTTCGAGCTTATGCGCTAAATAGTTTTAGCCATACTAAATAACCGTTGGAGATCAGTGCCAGGGCTAGGAACGAAATGTTCAATAATCGAAAACTTTTATATTGATAACTCAAAAATAGAAGTCCAAAAATTACCACTGCATTTAGAAAATGCAGTGCCCATTTTGTCAAATGATATTTAAAGCTAATAGCAACTAAAATGGCACTTATTAAGCCACTAATTAAATAGACAACCTGAAGAGTATCAAAGTAATTGGCAGAAACCACTCCCCCACCATTTAAGTTTTCCTTGAGAAGAAACGTTAAAATTAACCAAGCGCTTAAGCTCAAAAAGGGTTGTGAAAAAATCAAAAAATCTGAAGGGCCAATAATCGATTCTCCTTTCAATATGGAATCTAGTACGTATTTTGTCGTTCTAAATGCCATCATGTCAAAAGAGAATCTAGTCGGGGCTGGACTAATTCAGACTATTCTTGAAATTCATTTAATTTTTGCTGAATCCATAAATCAATTTTTCTATCCAAAAATTGAAATGAAACAGTACCTGACTCCAATATTTTACTATGAAAATCTTTGATATCAAATTTAGTTCCTAATACTTTTTGTGCTTTTTTACGCAAGCTTGAAATTTTCATTTGACCTACTTTATAAGAAACGGCTTGGCCTGGGTACTTTATGTATCGATCCACTTCGTTTACAATATCAGCAGGATCATAAGGAAGATATTCGGTCATAAAGTCTATTGCTTGCTGTCGATCCCAACCATAATAATGCAGCTCGGAATCAACAACCATTCGCACGGCCCTTAACATTTCACTTGTTAAACTTCCAAAGCGCTGAAATGGATCGTCGTAGAGCCCCATTTCGCTTCCCAAAGATTCCGCATACAGGGCCCAACCCTCTATAAAAGCGGTCTTATGACCAAATCGATTTGGACGCCGTAATGAAATTTCAGTTTCCAATGCCAATTGAAAATGATGACCTGGCTCACCTTCGTGCAGCATGAGTGTTGTAGCTTCATAAATGGGCGCGGTTTTTAAACTTCCTACAGGGAGAAAAACGGTTCCAAATGGTGCAGACTGAGAAGGCCAATAATAGGCCGGATAAATATTTTTCGTCTGTAAATCAAATTTGAGCGGATAGATAGGAACCCGTGAAAACAAACTTGAAAGCTTATCTTTTATCAAACCAGAAATTAATATGTGTTTTGAAATTAAATCGTCACTCGATTTGAAATAGCTAGTTGGACTAACACGAATGTACTCTAAAAAACCTTTGAATGGGCCAGGTAAGTTGAGTTCCTTTTGGATTTTTTGCATTTCAGCTTTAATTCGAGCTATTTCTTTAAACCCGGTATGTGCGATATCTTTCGGATTAAGAAATAATCCTGACCAATCTGCGATTTTAAGCTTATACAAGTAGGCCCCGCCAGCAAGCTCAGAAAGTCCACTTTTGCCGCGGCAGATAGGCAAATATCTAGCTTCAAGAAATGATAGAAGTTTTTGATAGCTCGGAATAATGATTTCTCGAATCACTTTTTCATAACGCCCACTGATGTCGGTCCTTTCTGCCAGTGGAGTTGATTTTTGGTATTTTAAAACAGGTCTATAAAACGGGTTTTGAATAAGCTGATCGTTAGTAGCGGGTTTCAATTTTGAAATGCTTGTTTTGATCGACTCACAACTATCTATAAACCCTTTAGATATTCCTATGGTTTCTTGGTAAATAAGCTGATTTGAAAAACTACTGAATTGTGCCATTCTCGATAGAAAATCGTTATAATCTTTTTCTGAATTAAAATTAAATAACCCCGCATCTGGGTCAGAAAAACCTATTAATATTCCCGCCGGGTCCATTGAAGTCAAAACGAGGTATTTAGAAATATCTAGCTGGTACCTCAAGCTTTGTATTTTAAGTTCTTCTTCAAAACTAAAATAGTCGGCCAACTTATTTTCAGAAAGTGCATTTTGTTTAATGTCATTTAACTTTGTTTGGCACCCGGCAAGAAACAGAGCTCGCTTTTTTAGAAACTCTCTTGAAAATATAGGCTCGTCCTTAGAAACAGAGTTGGGAACCTTTTGAATTGAACCAGGTGCCCAATAGGGACTTAATTTGTTAATTTCTAAGAAATATGTCGAAATCAAGGTTTCAAGATCGTGGTCAGGCGAACCTTCAGTATAATCGCCAGAGGCATTTCCAAAAGAGGAAAAAAGAGAAAAAGAACAGAAGGCTAAAACTATCAGTTTCTTAGCGGAACTCATCTATTAGGTCTAGTGCTATAAGCAGACCAATAGAAATGAAAGGGGCGTGAATATAGGCAGGGAAATTCTTTGATATTGATTGGCTAACGTTTTATTGGGCGACAGTGTCAAATAAAGTGACGAAATAAAGTGACGATCGCTCGGCCGCCCTTCAATCCTTATTAAAATTTAATATTACTATTCATGGGATAATAAGTTCCCTGCAAAATGTGAAAAACGATTTTGGGTATCTGGCGTCATCGTAACTGCTGATTTAGTTTCTGTTTTTGAATGACCCGCAAGAATGACTTTTACGGCAAAGTTTTGCTTAGCTAATATGTCTTGTATAGGTTTTAGTGGAAGGCCTGAACTAAAATTTAAATTAAAATACAGAGCAGAATAAAGATGGGCGTAGCCAACAACAACAATACCCTTTTCACATTTTTTTGTCCGAAATGATTCAGTAATTTTTTGTGCCATCAGTGAGCTTCGAATATTTGAATTTCGCATACTCTCTACTTCCCGTCGTGAATCATGCGGGTAAAGGCTATCTAGTATTTGAAAGTAGGACGTATTTTGAATTTCGAGGCCATTGGAGTTTTCATCATAAGCGATCATCGATATTTTATTACGATTCAGGTAGGCCAATGTCTCTTTGTTAAATGGATAGTTCACAAGCGGATCGGTTTGGTGATTTTTAAAATAGGCTTCTATTGAAGCCAGCTGGTCATCGCGATAGCCAATTTTCCTATAGGAATTAACGTACATTCGCGTATTTGATTCCGAAATAATTAGAGAAAAATCTTTAATATTTTCTCGCATAACAGCTTCATTTAGCGGCCCCTCAAGATCGCCTGAAATCTCTAGAAACAGGCAATTATAGTTTTGATAATGTCGAGCTGATTTTAGAAAATCCAATACTCCGACAGCAAGGCCGGGGTTTTTATGATCTTCACCTACAATTACAATCTGTGTATTTGGTTTTAAAACCTCGTGCACTGCTAAATCAAATTGGGAGGATCCCTCAGCAAAGACTGTCAATCCTATGGTCAATAGGGAAATAATTATCAAACTTTTCATCTAGTTTTACTACAACCCATATAAGAACCCCCATCACCCACCTTGACCTAACAGCAGTTTCGATGCCATTCAATATTTGATTGATTTTCTGAAGGGCCTACTAATAGCCCTCTTGCGGCCCAGATATAAAGCCCGAGCCAACAGTTGGATTATATCATACGTGGAGACCTTGCTTATGAACGGTAAAAAAATGCCGAGCCCTGGCATAAGTCCTTTGTTATTGAATCTCCCGTATTGTTTTTTTTATCGATAGAGGCTCGGGAATTCCCAAGCGAAGCTCCCAGGCGTCAGCCAATCCACAGAACGACAGAGCTATCTAATTTTGAATTTTCTGCTGTGTTGCAAGATATTTACAAAGATTTATAAATCTAGAACTTTTACATTGAACTCCGAGGTCAATGTGGTTCAGACTGTTTATATGATTCTATCAAGACGATTGTTTATCAAAAATAATATTGAAAAATTACTGATTTCCCTAAGCATGCTTATCTTTTTGCCCGCTTGTAAAAGCGGCAGTGGAACGGCAACAGATATTCCTGTAGACACATCAGGCGCCATTGCCGGTGGCAACTGCCAAACAAATGGAACATCGATAACGATTGGATCCAATCATGGCCACACTCTAACCATTTCAACGGCTGATGTGATTGCGGGGACGCAAAAGGCCTATGATATCACCGGGACCGCTGGACACACCCATACTGTCACTGTGACACCGGCTCAATTCACCCAGCTTATGGCCAATCAAGGGGTCCAAATGACTTCCACGGTTGGTGGCCATACGCACACGGTTACCGTAAATTGTGTTTAGAGCGATCTTTAAAATAGGCGTTTAGCATGGTCTTTAGTTCAAAGGACAATTCATCCACAGTGTACGATTGCAAAGGATCTAAGAGCATTGTCAAAATCACTCCCATAACCGAGTTTACGGCGATGAAACTTACACGAACATAGTCTTGTTCAGGATGGCCGGGGTCATGCTTTTTCATTTCAATAGCCAAACGATTTACGGTTGCCTGGCGAGTTTTTAACAAAGCCGGTAGCCTGCCAAGTTCGGGCGCCTTTTTGTAGATTTCACGAATTTTTTCTTTTTCTTTTAAAAATAAAATCAAAGCGAAATCGATCATCATATCCGTTGATTCTTGCATGGATCGACCATTGATTTCAGAAAGCTTTTTTTCAAAATCTTTTAAACTTGCACTCACTCCGGCATCTATAATGGCACCGAGAACAGATTCTTTATTCGGAAAATATTGATACAATGAACCAATACTAATACCAGCCAAATCAGCTATTTTTTTGGTAGTAACATGTTCGCTACCTATTTTTGGTAGAATGCGAATAGTTGCTTCAAATATTGATTCTACAATCGCCTTGGAACGATTTTGTTTTGGCGATTTCCGCTGTGAATCTAATGGTTTCTTCATTTTACCCTTTACTGTAATTCGAGCTTGTTTTCGCGAATATCGCTCGGCTCTTGCCTATGCTAAATTAATATCAAAGGAACAAAGGAGAAGACAATGAACTTCTGGAACAAAATTCGATCAACCATTCTGTTTTTGAAACTGGTGAAAGACCCAACTCGAACAGATCAAATAATTAAGGGTATCAAAATTGTTTCTCAAGATAAAGAACAAGAGCCAGTGAAAGCCGTTGTGAAGCACGTACTTAGTGATCCCATTTTTAAAGCCATGTGCGATGAAGACTATATGCCTGAAACTCCGTCTTTGACGGCGCTATCTCAACTTTCTGCCGGTACTTTCGGCTTTGCAGTCTTTCAGCATATGAATAATAACGGAATAAACTTTGACATTTTTCCTCGCGAACACCGTGGTCCAGTTATCGAATATTTAAGCGCACGGATCTATCAAGATCACGATTTATGGCACGTTCTGCTCAATAAAACAGTTGAGGTTGAAGATGAATTAGCCGTTCAAGCATTTGGAGTTGCCCAGCTTCAGTCGCCGATCGCGATTGCTATTATAGCTGGCGGCCTCTTACATTTGTTGTCCAAAAAACCAGCGCGCGCGGTGGACGCATTAAAACGTATTGCAGAATGCTATAACTTGGGACAAAAAGCTCCATTTTTATTGTCTATCCGTTTGCATGATTTATTTGATAAACCACTGAGCCAAGTGCAAGAATTTTGCGGGCTGCCTAGCACAATCCATTCCATTGAAAACAACCATGCGCTATGCTTTTGAAATGATTTACCCGGTCCTTGCCATTATTTTTTTCATTTCGCTGGCTCTTGCGCTTGCTCTTGTTTTGGGACTTATTTTCAAAAGTAAAATTAGTTTGCGCAATAGACGATCGTTTTTGACATTTTATTTATTTTGGTTTGTGGCCTATTCACTATTTATACTTTTCTTTACGGGTCCAAAGGATCTTACGCAGTATCCTTCCCAAGCGGCCTCCCCCTATAAATTGCCTTGGAAAGCTGGCGATAGCCGGTTTGTAGCCCAGGGAAACAATAGCTTCATCAGCCATCGAGGTGATCATAAATATGCCTGGGACTTTGCAATGCCTTTGGGTACAGAAATCCGGGCGTCGCGCGCTGGGCACATTCGAAAAATCGAAGATCATTTTGAAGGTATCGGTTTCAATTCAAATTTTATAGCTATCGAACATGAGAATGGTGAGTCCATTTTTATGTCACTAAATTTGAGAACTCAGGCTCGATTCCAGTTTCGTTTAGTGACGTGCCTGGCGGAGTACCTCTTGCTGGAAAGTTCTATACGTCTGAAAATACTTACTAATGAATATTACCTGAAAGGTTTCATCCCCGACGTCCTGTAGAACGATTAAAATCACCTACAGAACTTTGGTCTCAGAATGAGAATATAAAAAACCTGAAACTTAATCCCATTGGAGGATTTCAGATTGTCGGCTATAATTTAGAAGTGAAACTGATTAATAAATTATCAGCGATACTAGCAATTTCGAGCCTAACTTCATTGTTAGTTTTTTGTTTTCAGAACTGTAGCGAAAGTTTTAAAACAGCCACACCTGAGGTTACTGAATTAAGCTCTTTATGTGACTCTTCTTCGTCAAAACTACAAAATCAAGATAAAAAAATCCAAGAAAAAATCGAATGTAGCGCGATGGAAACCATTCATTGCGATGTTTCAGTTTTTTCACCGTTGGCAGAGCCCCATACCGAACAAGGGTCTCGCTGTGATTTGCCTTCTGGTCAGTGCGCAACCGTTACCTATTATTTCTTTAACACTCTATCAAGTCGCGCCGATTTGAATTCACTTCCATTTCAACCGGGCGGTGAATACAACCGTAAAGAATATCGTTGCTTTTATACCAATAGTAAAAACGAAGCTATTTACACGGAACAAGGTGATTCTCTTTTTAATGCGTTTCAAGACCTAGTTAAAAAATGCCCAGAAAGGAATTTAGCAATTGAAAATCAATAACTATTTATTAATTGTTCCCATGATTTTCTGCCAGATGGCAGCGGGCCATTCGCGATTCAAAACCAATGAATTTATTACGCCTCGAACCACCAGCGACGGAGTCAAGACAGGTCCCTGCGGCGGTGTTGTGCGCTCTAGCGCGGCAAAATCCTACATTCCAGGCGCTCAGATCACTGTCGAATGGGAAGAAACGATCAATCACCCTGGGCATTTTGAATTCTATTTTTCTGAAGCTAACGATACTGGATTCAAACTTCTCTCGACTGTTTCCGATGTGATGGACTCGTCCAATGATCTACCCCACAATTACATCGTCAATTTAACTCTTCCTGATGTAACTTGCGAAAAGTGCACGTTGCAAATGATCCAAGTGATGACCGACAGAAATCCCCCTACAAATTACTATTCGTGCGCAGATTTAAAACTGACTCCCACCGCAGTAGCGGCTCCTCCAGTAAAAACCCCGACTGTAAAATGTGATAAAAAGTGACTATAATTGTCTAAATTCCTTGGCATGCACCGGTTTTTTCAATCCATTACTATACTATTTCTTTAGAGAAAGTCTTTATGCTAAAACTTCACCAGGAATACTTTTGCCAAGGAGCCATTTTGAAAGCGCTTTCCGTACTGTTTTTACTATTTATTTCAATTTATAGTTCTCTGGTAAATGCCGAATCAAAACGCATCGAATGTTTGTCAGCAGATAAATTAATTTCGTTGACGATCCAGGATATTATTTATCAATTAGAAAATCCCGATGGAACCACAACCTTTTTTGGAATGGGTATCAACTACACGTTAAAAGCCGGCAATGATAAAATTACCTATGGATCTATTAAAGACCCCATTTTTAAAAAACATTATGGAAATAGTTATGAAGTTCAAGTGCTGGCGTCAACAAAAGGGCTTAAAACAATTTTGCAAATTACAAAAATCGACACCTCAAATCGCAGCGGCAATTTTGAACTCGGTGAAGATATGCTTACTTTGACCGAAATGCCGGTTTCCGATTTGGAGAAAAAAAACAATATTGAAAACATATTTAATTTCACCGGATACTACCCGGGACAACCAAAAAACTTTATCACGTCCACAGAATTATTTTGTTCAAAAACACAGTCAGCTGAATAGAAATGACATTGTTTCGCAGATTTTGATTCGAAGAAGCTTTCTCGCGATAATTTAGATCACTGCTTTTTAACTTGATACGCCATCGAACCAAGCAAGACTACGCCAATAACAAGCACTAGCCAGAGAATAATTTTTTTCCAAGGGTGCTCCGAAGGTGTTTCTACAATTAATCGATCGGCTCCGCCAAGTATTGATTTTTCACCCAAAGTACCGATTCCGATATCGTTTGAAAGGGCTGTATTAACAAGCTCCGACTGCGGAAAATTAATTGCTTTTGAACTTCCATA
>JAYTTH010000287.1:0-5659 GCA_043745515.1 Pseudobdellovibrionaceae bacterium
TCCTGCCGGTCTTTCTGGCGCTGATGTCATTGCGGTTGCCCAAACAGGAAGTGGAAAAACATTGGCCTATGCAATCCCCGTTTTGACCGCTATTGAAAAGAATGATCTGAGCCGAATTTTAATTCTAGTCCCCAGTCGTGAAATGGCACAACAGATTCAGCGTGTCTTTGCGGCACTCACTGCGAACAAACCCTTTTCTACCGTGCTAATTATCGGAGGCGTTCCGAGTGCCAAGCAAAACAGTGCCTTAAATAAAAAACCAAAACTAATTATCGCTACTCCAGGTAGACTCAATGATCTTTTGGTAGACAACAAACAGATTCTTCAAAATGTCGACCAGGTCGTCATCGATGAAGCGGATAGAATGCTAGATAGCGGGTTTACGCCCCAACTTAAAAATATTCAAAATTCGCTACGTGGTACACGCAGAACGCTGATGTTTTCAGCCAGTTTCAATGCCGAAGTTGAATCCATGGCCGGGCTTTTTATGAACCCCAGAACAACACTTATGATTCGCTCAGAAAAAGCCGAGATGCCTGTAGAAAGCCTCAATCAGCGAGTTATTTTCCTTGATAAAGCCGCAAAAAATGATCGCCTATTGGATGAATTAAATGCCACAAAAGGCGGCGTTATTGTTTTCTGTCAAAATCAGGGCGGCTGCGAACGCACAGGTCAGTACCTAAAGGAATTTGGATTTTCGACAGATCTGATTCATTCAGGACTCACCCAAGGGCAGCGCAATCGGGTTGTCAGGGAATTTCGCCTGGGTGAAATTCGCATTTTAGTAACCACTGACCTGCTGGCTCGGGGTCTGGACGTGCCACACGTCGAACACGTCATAAATTTTGAATTGCCGACACAGCCTGAAGATTTTTTGCATAGAATTGGCCGAACAGCGCGCGCAGGTCGCGCGGGCGAAGCACTCACGTTTGTAACTCCGTTTGATAAACGCAATTACACTAAGATTAAAAACTATTTGAAAGGCGCGACTGAAATTAAGCTCATCCCAAAATTTGAATTTTCGGATCGAGCTCAAGGCCATTTTAAATCTGGCTATAAAAGCAAATCTGAAAATCAAAAGACAACGTTTGATCCTGCACGAAAGCCCTTAGGAAAGCCGGTTTCGAAAACAATTGGGCATCTGAATAAACTAAATAAATTCGCCAAGGTTTAATAGTCTCAAATTAGCTCTCCTGCGGTTTCTGAAGTACAAAATCAACAGAGGATCCCTGTTGATTTTGATCAATCATTTTAAAACCCAGTTTTCCTAGAATAGAAACTGAACTCAAATTATTTCGGTCTGTTATCGCTTCAATTTTACTCACATTGCCACTTTGAAATGCGGATTCGATCAATATTTTACAAATTTCAGTGGTTAGGCCTCGGCCCCATAAGTCTCGGACAATCATATAACCTAGTTCCACACAGACTGAAGATTTTGGCAGCAGCATAAACCAACCAATAAATTCACCGCTCCCTCTAAATTCAGCACCCCACACTCCTAATGGCTCTTTGGGATGACCTTTCTCAAGGTGGGCGGCTAAGCGCGCCTTTGTTTGTTCAAGGGTCAACGGAGTCCGTATTCGAGTGTGCCTAACCACCTCTGGGTCTGATTCCAAAAGGCTTAATAGCCGTGCATCTTTGTGATTGAATCGTCGCAGGCGCGTCCTCTGAGTTATCATTTCCATCATATAAGTTCCCTTGATTTCATATGAGGTTGACCTCATCTCACCCCATAGTTAGGCTAAAACCATGGGTGTATTATTAAGTTTATTTTTGCTAGTTGTTGCCAATATTTTTATGACATTTGCTTGGTACGGTCACCTAAAAAACAATCAATCTAGCCCACTTTGGGTTGTAGTTTTAGCCTCTTGGGGAATCGCTTTTTTTGAATATTGCTTGCAAGTACCTGCTAACCGATTCGGAATTAACTATTTCAATTTGCCTCAACTTAAAATTATTCAAGAAGTGATAACTCTGATCGTGTTTTTAGGTTTTGGTTATTTCTATATGGGGCAGCCATTGAAATGGAATTATTTGTGGGCCTCGTTTTGTCTATTTGGAGCCGTATTTTTTATTTTTAAAGATTAAGAACTGGCGCCTCCAGCCTCAGGGCCGGTTCTTAGCTATTTTGCGCCCTGATCAATCCATTTTTTAATCCATTCTGTTTCAACTTCAGTAATATCTTTTACTTTGCCAGCATCGACTTCTTTTTTGGGTGGCATCAATCGCGTATCTTGCCTGACGCTTTCGTCTTTCAATAGAGCCAAATAAATTAGACTTTGAATCGCCTTTCCAGGAACGACCATCTCTTGACCATAGGAATTTGACAAACTCAATAACGATTGCCGATCACCGAAAACCAGTTCGTCAGCTTTTCCGCCAGATTTGTGGCAGTTTACGCATTTCTTTTCTAAAATTTGAGTTTTAATAAATGCGAAATCAATGACAGCCGGCTCTACAACCACTGGCTCAGTTGGCACCACAGGAGGCACCGTCCCCGGTGTGCCTGGAACAACTGGGCAGGTACCTGGGTTTGGCTTGTTTGTAGCCGGCTCTTGACCAGCTATTTCAGATTTTACAGCAACACCCGTTATCCAGGCCGCTACAACTTGAAGTTCTTCCTCATTCACCGGTTCATGTGTTGACCCCGAGGGCGGCATAGCTTTAGCTTTTCCCCGAATTTTGTCATCTTTAACCATTACTCGGTAAAAAAGACTCTTATTAGGCTCACCCGGAACAACCAAATCCCCTAAACCAGAGGACCCTTTAAGAACTTCGCTTTCGCGTGAAAATGGAATTTCAGCGGCCTTTTTGTCTGGGCTTTTAGCATTGTGACAGCCAATACATTTTTTATTTATAATGTTCAACTTTATCGAAGAAAAGGTGGCCTCCAGTGGCTCTTCAATTTGATTTGCTGAAACTTTTTGAACAACCGGGCTTCCTAAGCCCTGCGGTTCACTAAATTGACTGCAGCTCATCAATCCTAAACTAAACAATACAGTTAATACGTTTTTCATAGCTATTCCTTTTTACCCGCGTCCGTCTTTTTTAGCTCAGTCGTTTCTACAGCTTTGATACTCATCAAATATTTAATTGAAGCTCTTAGATCGGCACGATTCATTCTGGACGTACTATCTTCGATTATCTTTCCCATTTTACCACCAACTTCGGTACCATTGGCGCTCACTCCTTCAGTAAGAAATGTTTCCCAATCCGAAGCTGTCCAACTACCAACTCCGATCTTTTTACTTTGAGTTATATTTGGTGCCCCTTTTTTGGATCCAAAGAGTGCCGATCCGCTCATCCATTCGTTCCATTTGAAATTTCCTAGCTTATCTCGCGGAGTATGGCACAGCGTGCAATGCATAAGGCCTTCGACTAAATAGGCTCCTCGATTCCAATCCCAATTTTTGGATTGAATTAATTGGTACGGTCCACGAGCTTTTATAAATTCATTTTCTGTGTATTTACCGCCATAGGAAAAATTGCTCAACTTCCAAACATTTATGAATTCACGCACATTGAAAGGAAACTTGAGTTCATGAGAAATGGATTCTTTTCTAATTGCGGGCAACGAAAAAATATAAGCCTTCAATGCCAACATGTCCGCATCGGTTAGTTTCGAATAAGATGAATAAGGGAACGCTGGGTAATAGTTGCGACCACTTGGCGCAACACCTCGGCGCAAAGCCGTAATAAAATCTTGATCCGACCATAGACCAATACCTGTATCTTTATCCGCGGTAATATTGGGTCCGAAAAAATTCCCAAAGGCAGATTCAATTTTATAGCCACCTGATAACAGCGCGCCATTTTTTTCAGTATGACAGTCTTTGCAATTTCCCAATTTAAATAAATAGCCGCCATATTTTTTTAAAGCGTCGAACTCTTTTTGTTTTACTTCAGAATCCACCGCCAAATTTGTGGAAACAGGAATGCTATTTTGAGCTCGAGCAAAGGCAGCCCCAGCCAGCAAAATTATCAATACAAGAAAGGAGTATTCAGAAACAAAGTCGAAGAATTTTTTAAAAGTTTTTCCCACGGGTAAATTTCTAGCAGACTTTTGCCAAAAATCGTCCTGTCAAATATCTAGACGGCACATTTTACCAGTGGAATGCCCTAAGCGGCGCCTATTTAAGACCATTCTGTGTCAATGCGCAGGCTACTTGAAAAAATCAGCGTAAATGCGAGTTCCAATTAGAAAATGTTGCTCATAGCGTGAATCGCTGCCATCCGCCTTGATGTTGAGTTGAGTCACCATCAAATGATAACGAAAGGACTCTTGCCCGTACGGCCGATATTCAACACCCACAGTGATTCCGTCAGTTTTCTCTCTAACAGTAGTTGCCGAATCCGTTTTTTTATCGGTCGTTTCATATTTAAGTTTGGGAATAGTTCCCTCAAAATCATAGCCAGCTTCTAAAACGAGCGACGACCAAGAGTCATTTACTCCTATGGAAGTTACATTTTTTTCAGTCAAAACCAAATAATCAAACGATAAAAAATATGGTTTTGGATCCCACTTTGTTCCTGCCGAAATTGCAGTCGTGCTAATTTTAGAACCTACCCCGCTCAAAGATTGCTTCTCGTCATTTAGAAATCCCAAAACTGGCATTATTGTTTTGTCTTTAAAAGACCCTTTGTAAACAAGGCCGTAGGAAGCTTTTGTCTGTTCGGCAGTTGTTGACTCTGATTGATTGAATACAAAAATCGATGCTTCGTGAAAACCATAGTTAACAGATAGTTTAGCTCCGGATACATACAAAAACTCGTTGGACATAATTTGCTGATAACCTTGTGATGGTAAATATATATCCGCGGACGTTGTATTACCCTCTACACCGCCTATCTCAGATGCAAATTTACCCAAGGTTAAACTTAACCCTTCTGCCAATTTATTTTGAATAAAAGCATAATCGACTTGGGATGAAAAATTATCAGTCTTATGGAGGATCGTTGACGCTGGTTTATCAAATCGAAAGCGAAGGCGATAGGTGACCTCTTCATTGAGTTTTCCTAAAAAATCCAGACGTCCAACTTTCATAAGATAGTTGGTTCCTGCAGTTGAGCCCGCAGCTTTGGCTGCATTGTTATAGCTAGACGAATCTGATTCAAATCTAAAATCCAAATTTACGACGCCTGCAAACGCGATGCTAGCCATATTTAAAATCAAAATTATTTTCAACATTAAATTAAACCCCTCAATTGGACAGGGTCATGTTGAATAATTAAAAGTGCAAGTTATTTTTTTAAGATAGACGTGACTGCGTCTTCTAATTCATTTTTTTTCCACGGCTTATTGATAAATGATTTCACACTGTAGGTGCGAAGTTGATTTGCTACCATGCTATCCGCATGGCCAGTTAAAATAATCACTGGTGTATTCAAACCTAGTAGTTTAATTTTTCTAAGCAACTCAAAACCATTCATTTTTGGCATCGCTATATCAGAAATAACTAAATCAACCGTTCCACTAGAAAGAATATCAATCGCTTCGATTCCATTTGCAGCATATTGAAACGACCGACCGGGGCTGGCGAGCTGCAAACCAATTAATTCGCGAATTTCATCTTCATCATCTACAATTAGGACAGAATTAGACATATTCATAATATCGTATTTTCATAAGAAAAACTTAAATCTTATTGTTACATCT
>JAYTTH010000288.1:0-5654 GCA_043745515.1 Pseudobdellovibrionaceae bacterium
CGCGAGTGATAAGCTGGCGAACATTCCCCGGCGATGTTTTTAAACTGTCCGCTATTTCTTCAAATGTTTTATCATTTATAAAGCGCATCTGCATCGCAAGCTTCTGATTGCCGCTCAATTTTTGAATCAAAATATCTGCTTCAACTATTTTTTCAGAACCGATGGCAACAGGGGCTGGAATTCGATCTAAGTCGAATCCATCTATAATTTTTGAACTCTTGTTAGTCTTTAAGCTGTCTAACATAACTGATTTAGTGATTGTAAAAATCCACGGAAGCACCGGCAAAGTTTTATTATACAAATGTTTGGATTTATGCATTTTTATAAAAACCTCCTGAAAGATATCATGAACCTTTTCATTAATCTGAATACGGCTCTTCAGAAAACCAAAAACCTTCGATGAATGTCGATGGTATAAAACTACAAAAGCAGGCTCTGACCCATTTTGATACATAACCATCAATTCTTCGTCAGTTAAAGCCTCTAGATTCATGCGACTCCTATGACCTACTACGATCTGAAACACCTGTTTGTGACAACATATTTTTGTTTGTTAAAAATACCGCATATAATCATAAACTTAGTATTTAATTTAAATTCTTGTCACAAAATCTACTTTACCTTCGTAATAGACGTATGAAAACGATTTTGTACCTTTTTATTTTGACTGCCTGCCAGACCATTTTTGCAGAAACAATGACCCTTGAAGAATATTTATCAAAAGCGACAACTGAAAACCTAGACCTTAAGATCGACAGTGCCAAATCAGAGGCCGCCGATTCAAAGGCAATTGGGGTCATTATCCCGCCACCGATGATCGGGCTTACGCAATTTAGAGAAAGTTCTGGTAGCGCAACAAGCGGCTTTGAGATCAGCCAAACCATTCCCTTTCCAACGAAGCTGGCTAAGGATCATTCCGCCAGAAAACTTGAAGCAAAAATGGAACAAGAAAATAAGCTCGGCTTACAAAGCCAAACTCGTGCGCGCGGGAAGGTTATTTATATATCAGTTTGGCAAAGCCAACAACGTCTGAACGTTCTTTTAGAAAAAAAAGAAGTTTTAAAAGATCATATTAAATTGTCTAAATCTGTAGCCAGATCTGACAGTTTTGCAGCCATTCATGTTTTGAAAGCGGAATCAGAATTGGATTTGTTGGAAAACGAAATCGAATCGGCAAAACAATTGTTTCATGAAAGGCAAATTGAGGCCGCATTGTTTATCAATGCAGATCAGATGCACTTTTCGCTTGAGACCACTGAACCACCGCTCTCTTCCCTTCCAAAAATTAATGCCAATGAAGAAACCCATCAACTGAAAGCGCTCGAGTTCCAACTGGAAAGCTTAAAAGAAAGGGAATCCGAGGCAAAATCATCATGGTTTCCTGATTTAAATATACGATACAAAGAAATGGCAGCAACAAGCTCTTCTAGCAAATACAACGAATTGATGGTTGGAATTACTTTGCCCTTTGTGTTTTTCTGGGAACCCAATTCCGCCTCAAGCAGAGCATCTAAAGCAAGACTAGCTGGCGAATTCGAATTTGAAAAGCAAAGGCGATTAATTGATTCAGATAAAACCATTTTATTGAGCCGTGCTGAATCTTTAAAAAGACAAATAGACAATTTGAAAAACAAACTTATACCTCGGGCTGAAAAGCGCATGAAACTAGTCCACAATGTGGCCCCTCGAGATATGGAAACTATTCAAGATCACCGTGAAACTATGGAAGCGTTTCCAGACTTAAAACTTAAAACTTTAGAATTGAGATTGGACTACGAATTAGCTGTTTCAAACTTAGAAAAATATGCCTGTGGCTCTAGCGAGAGGTGCTCAAAGTGAATAAACAAACATGGATTTTCGGTGGCATAATAATCGCGTCTATTGGATTCTGGACAGTAAGAACGTTTTTTAATAAATCAGATACTTCAAAAATAGTCGTTACAAAACTAGAAGGCAATGCTTATTGGACCTGCCCAATGCATCCTCAGATTCATTTAGACCATGAAGGTGAGTGTCCGATTTGTCATATGAAACTGGTTAAAATAAAAGAGACTGCAAACACGGAAGCTACCCAAAATGCTGAAGGTGACAAGCGTTCAAATTTAAATGTGCCCGCGAGCCAATTGCAATTGATAGGAATACAAAAAGCCAAAGTTGAAAAAATGACTTTAAACGCAAAGATTCCCGTTTCAGGCCGAGTTATTTCTCAGTCATCGGTGGCCTTCCAGGTTTATGAAAACGATTTACACTATGTTCACTCAAGACTCAAATTTAAAGGCACAAGTAGCATCTCATCTGAAGAGGAAATTGCAGGGACGATTACGTCTGTCGATTCTATAGTCGATCCCACCAGCCGTACAATTCGAGTCATTGGTAATTTTGATATCCCTCCTAAGGGTCTATTGTCAGAGACAAGCTTCAGTGGAGTCATTCAAGTTGAGCTTAAAAATAGGTTAGCGATTCCAGAAAGTTCAGTATTGCATACCGGAAATGGCGATTTGGTCTATTTATTTGGAGAATCCAATAAACTAACCCCAAAAAAAGTAAAACTGGGAATAAAAACTGAAGGTTTTTTTGAAGTTCTAACCGGACTGAATGAAAATGACCTGATAAGTTCTGGTCCCAATTTTTTAATCGACTCTGAATCAAAAATCAGAGGGGCTAATGATTAAAAAACTGATAGAGTTTTCAGCTCACAATCGTTTTTTCGTTATTATTCTAACGGCCGTGCTGCTGGTTGTTGGCGTTTATTCCCTTAAAAAAATTCCCCTAGATGCCATTCCAGACCTTTCCGACACTCAGGTTATAATTTATTCGAAATGGGATAGATCTCCGGATATTATGGAAAATCAAGTCACTTACCCAATTGTTTCATCCATGCTTGGGTCTCCTAAAGTAAAATCAGTTCGCGGTTTTTCTGATTATGGATTTTCTTATGTGTATGTTATTTTTGAAGATGGCGTTGATTTGTACTGGGCTCGAAGTCGTGTTTTAGAAAGCTTGAATCGAATCAATTCACAAATTCCAGCGGGTGTAAAAACTGAAATTGGCCCAGATGCCACAAGTGTCGGATGGGTTTATCAGTATGTTCTGAGAGACGAATCGGGACGTTTCAACTCTGCCGATTTAAGGTCCATGCAAGATTGGCTCATTCGTTTTCAACTTCAATCGGTGCAAGGGGTATCTGAAGTTGCTGCTATTGGTGGATTTGTAAAGCAATATCAAATAAAAGTGAATCCAACCAAGCTTCAGCTTTTTCAAGTTACCATGAATCAAGTAATGGACGCGGTAAAAAATTCGAATCAAGAAAATGGAGGCCGCACAATTGAATTCTCTGGAACCGAGGCCATGGTGCGCAGTCGCGGTTTAGTTGATAAAGTGGAGGACATAGAAAATGCAGTAGTCATGTACAATCCAAGAAGTCGCGCTCCTGTTTTGGTAAAACAAGTGGCTAGTGTTTCAGTAGGCCCAGAAATGCGCCGAGGACTGACTGATTACAATGGCCTCGGAGATACGGTAGGTGGAATCATTGTAATGCGACAAGGCGAAGATGCACCAGCCGTTATCCAAAGAGTAAAAGAAAAAATTAAAGACGTTCAAAAAGCGCTACCATCTGGGGTGAAAATATCGTCTGCCTATGACAGGTCTGATTTAATTGATCGCGCCATGGAAACGCTTCGTGAGACGTTGCTAGAAGAACTAGTTATTGTAAGTCTAATTATTTTACTTTTTTTATGGCACGTGCCCTCTGCAATTGTTCCCATCGTTACGATTCCAATATCAGTTTTGCTGGCTTTTATTCCTCTGTATTTTTTGGGCCAAAGTTCAAATATTATGTCGCTATCTGGAATTGCAATATCAATTGGAGTTCTTGTTGATGGCGCTATTGTTGAAGTAGAAAATGCCTATCGAAAAATTCAACACTGGGACGAAAATGGCAGAAGAGAAGATTTTTTCAAAGTGCGCCTGGAAGCGCTTACAGAAGTGGGACCGTCTGTATTCTTTTCGCTTTTAGTTATTGCCGTTGCTTTTATTCCCATATTTACCCTGGTGGATCAAGAAGGTCGACTCTTTCGGCCACTAGCCTTATCAAAAAATTTGACTATGGCTATAGCTGCCATCTTGGCTGTTACGCTGGACCCAGCAATTAGAATGCTTTTTGCAAGGGCTGACAAATTCAATTCTAAAAATAAATGGCTAAATAAACTTGGGGACTCGCTTTTTGTTGGAACGTACTATTCAGAAAATAGACATCCTATTTCTAAACGAATTTTTAAAATCTACACGCCCGCAATTAATTGGGTATTAGAGCACAAATTAAAAACCATTATTATTACTCTGATTGCTATGCTTTCCATTGTCCCTGGTTTCTTGAGCCTAGGGTCAGAATTTATGCCAACACTTCACGAAGGCAGTCTTCTGTATATGCCGACCGCCCTACCTGGAATTTCTGTCAGTGAAGCACAACGTATTTTATCAAAACAAGATCAGATTTTAAAAACGTTCCCTGAAGTAGAGACTGTTTTTGGAAAAGCCGGTCGCGCTGACACGTCGACAGATACAGCCCCTTTAAGTATGTTTGAAACCACTATAGTTCTGAAAGATAAAACCGAATGGAGAAAAATCGATCGATGGTATTCTTTTTTGCCCAAACTTGTAAAGGCGCCGCTTAATAGAATTTGGCCCGAAAATATAAGCGAAGAAAGTTTGATCGATGAAATGAATGAAAAGCTTGGATTTTTGGGCATGCCAAACATTTGGACCATGCCTATTAAAAATCGTATTGATATGCTTTCAACAGGAATACGAAGCCCAATTGGTATAAAAATATTTGGTCCTGATTTGAAAACGATTCAATCTATTGGCGAAAATATTGAAAAGGTAATTAAATCCATCGAAGGCACGCGGGCCGTCATAGCTGAACGAATTGCAAGTGGCAATTTTCTAGATATTGATTTTGATCGCGAGAAACTAAAATCCTATGGGCTCTCGCTAAAAGACGCCCAAGACCAAGCCATGACTGCTGTTGGCGGCGAAAATGTTTCACAAATACTGGCCGGCCGTGAACGATATCCCATTCAAGTTCGCCTGGCTCCGAGTTTTCGGCAAGATATTGAAAGTATTAAACGAGTTTTAGTTACGTCGCTTACAGGCTCACAAATCCCTTTAAGCGCAATCGCTAAAATAAAATTTAATGATGGTCCAAGTATGATTCGGGATGAAAATGCATCGCTTGTTGGTTATGTTTATATCGACATTGATCCTCGGCAAGTTGATATAGGCTCATTTGTAGAAAAAGCGAAGATCATTGTAGCCGAAAAAGTAAAACTTCAAGAAGGCTATTTAATTTCATGGAGTGGCCAATTCGAAAATATGGAACGGGTGAAAGAACGATTGAAAGTAGTGATTCCGCTTACTTTGATTTTAATTATTTTTCTATTATTTTTCAATACTAAATCCTGGATTAAAACCAGTATTGTTCTTTTAGCAGTGCCCTTTTCAATTATAGGCGCGGTCTGGATATTGTTTTTCTTAGGCTACAATCTATCGATCGCGGCCTGGGTTGGCATGATCGCTTTGTTGGGTCTTGATGCTGAGACCGGTGTTTTTATGTTGATGTATTTAGATCTTTCTTTTGAAGACCATGTAAAGCG
>JAYTTH010000289.1:0-1552 GCA_043745515.1 Pseudobdellovibrionaceae bacterium
ATGTTTTCCATTAGTCAATACTCGGACATTTAAGTGCAGCGTCAACTGCTTAAATGGCGCTTCCAGGAAGGAAACGGGTTTTTCTATGAAAAATTCCGGAAATTCAGAACTGTCGCTCAAAGTGACACTGAATTGAATTTGGCCACTTTAATTGACCCTGGGAAATTCTAAAAGAGTACGATTCTTACTGGTTGGCATTTAAATCGCAAACCGCAAATAAACATATTTTAGCCAGATGAAAACTAGGTAGGAGCCTTTATGAAATTTCTCGCAGAATTCTTTCTGTTACTTTTAATTATACCCATAATCAGTTTCGCTTCAACCGAGGTGTCGCCAAGGCACGAAGAGCTGGCTCAGGAGCATATTTTTAAAATTTCAAAGCAAAGAGTAATTGAGGGAACAGCTTGGCTACTAATTGATGAAGAAACTAAAGATTCGGTTCAAGAGATCATAAATGGAGAAATCGAAGAAGCAGAGAAGGCTCAAGCCCAAAAAGCCCTTGCCAATCAAGTTATGAGTCAAAGCGATGCCCTTGAGGCGCAGGCTTTGCCCGAGAGTGGGAAAAAGGCTCTTGAAAAAATGATTTCAATATTGGTACGAGTTTATACAGCCGGGTTAGAAAAAGAGAAATTAAATCAAAATAAAATAAAGGAGAAAGTGCTCGCCTATGAACTTCACTTAAGGGGACTAGCTGCCAATACGGACGTGATAAATACCTTTACTACCTATGGAGACATTTCTAGGGGACTCGCCGAACTTTTTGCTAACAGTTACGTGGAAACTATCCGAGCTGTTTCGACTGGCGACAAATCAACTGCGAAAAAAAATGCGGCGATTACCCTGCGAATACTAACGGAAAGTTATCTTCAGGCAGGCCTTAATTCGGGAAGCTCTGTAAATCGCCAAAATATTGCTAAAGCAATTTCTTTTACGGCATTTATGGCATCTCTAGCAACTGCTTCGACCACTAGTGGTCCTACAAAATACGTCTCAATGGCTGTTTTGTTTGCAAGCCTAACCGGTCTTATGGCAAATGTGATTAAGTCAGACATTTATTCATGGACAGGGGAAAGTCACGGTGAAGCATTTTTCCCCTTTCCAAAAACTTTGCTTGGCGGAATAGATCAGCGCCTATTGTCCAAGCGGATGAGATCTGCATTTTGGAGCCACGCACTTTTTCATATAGGAATGGCGCGTTTTGAAGAGGGAGCAATTTCAACCGACTTGCGGGAAAAATTGAAAAACATTAAAAGTCTTATGGCTAATACACGAGATGAATTAAGACTGAATGAAGTCGCAACCCATTTAGCATCCATAACCGAAAGTTCAGTAGAGGACCTTGTTTCTTTATATCGTAAAATGAGCGTCGAAAAGGCAAAGGCGTATCGGTGTTTAAAGTTTTACTAGCTTTGCCAAAAATCGAATCGCTTTTTTTAAACATAAGAATAGTCACCAAGCTGGATCAACATCTAGTCCTTTATTTATTTTAGCTGGTAAGATAAATAGCCGAAAGGATAAGTGTCTAATGCCGAGCTCTATTGACTTAGAGAGA
>JAYTTH010000290.1:0-1552 GCA_043745515.1 Pseudobdellovibrionaceae bacterium
GACAATGCCCAAGTGGAAGCCCACTCGGTGATGTTGGCTCCCAAAGTGGGGGGCTTTGTGACTGAAATTAAAGTAGCTGAAGGCCAGAAAGTTAAAAAAGGTGAAATTCTAGTTAAGATTGATGACCGTGATTATCAAAATGTTTACAACCAGGTAAAAGGCGAACTGACTTCTTTGCTGGCACGGCAATCTGATTCTGAAAAAAACTTTAGGCGTATTTCTTCCTTATTTAAAAACGGAGCCGTTTCACAGCAACAATTTGATTCGACTCAAACTACGTATTCGGACATCAAAGCAAAAAATGACGTGGTATTAGCCCAAGTTGCTCAGGCGCAGTTGAATTTGGATAATACTAAAATAATGGCGCCGTTTGATGGCTTTATCGCCAAGAGATCTGTGGAAGAAGGCCAGCTCGCATCACCCGGAGTACCCTTGATTGGCTTTGTAGAAGCTGGCGAACGCTGGGTCACAGCAAACTTTAAAGAAACAGAAATAGAATCCATCAAAATTGGCAGCAAAGCCGAAGTTACAATCGATGCCATCAGTAAACATGGTTTCAAAGGGACTGTGACTAGCATTAGTTCTGCAACGGGCGCTACATTTGCTTTATTACCGCCGGACAATGCGACTGGAAATTTCACCAAAGTAGTTCAGCGAGTTCCCGTAAAAGTAAAATTGGAAAATTTGACGGATGATGACATAGTTTTACTAAAAGCTGGTCTGTCAGCCGATGTTAAGGTGTACAGACACTAATGAAAAAAGGCGCACCGTTAATTATTTTCGTCGCCGTTATGGCATCCTTGCTAGAAATAATCGACACCTCGATTGTGAATGTAGCGCTTCCTACTATGATGGGAAATCTAGGTGCTACTCTTGAAGACATAAGCATGATCATAACTGGGTATGCGATTGCCAACGCAATTGTATTGCCCGTATCAGCCTGGCTGAGTGAAAAAATTGGTCGCCGAAAATATTATCTAAGTTGCATCCTAGCTTTTACAATTTCATCCGTCGCCTGCGGCCTTGCGCCCAATTTATTTTTCCTAATTATTTTTCGAATCATTCAGGGATTAATGGGCGGCGCACTGTTGCCGACATCACAAGCTTTAATCTATGAACAATTTCCCAAAGAAAAAGCAGGCATTGCCGGTGCCATATTCGGGATGAGCGTGATGATAGGTCCCGCCTTAGGTCCCGTGTTAGGTGGTTATCTGACTGATCAATTTGGCTGGCGGTCCATTTTTAATATTAATCTACCGTTAGGACTGTTCGCATTTTTTATAGGCTTATCAGCCATCACTGACCGAGTTAAATCGGACGCTGAACAAGCTTTTCAAAAGAAAAACCAAGGGTTCGACGCTGTTGGCTTGGCGCTCTTGATTTTAGGCGTTGGTTGCTTGCAATACGTTTTGGAACGAGGCGAGTCTGACGATTGGTTTTCCTCCCGGGGCATTGTGATCAACTCCATTTTAGCGGGGCTCTGCTTGCCAGGTTTTATCTATTGGGAACTCAAAGTGCCAAATCCGATTATTAATGTACGTTTGTTTAAAGA
>JAYTTH010000291.1:0-1552 GCA_043745515.1 Pseudobdellovibrionaceae bacterium
GCGATGGATCCAAAGATTTGCATACGACATCGGGGCGCATTCCTAATGGGGCGATCATTGAAAAAGATGTTCAGAGCGATTTTTCAAGCCGAAAAATGTTTCGATTAACATTGCACAATCCTGATTTTACAACAGCAGCGAGATCTGTTTTAACGATTAATCGCGAACTAGGCGGGCAGTATGCCTCTGCAAAAGATGCCGGCACCATCGACATCGTGACTCCGTTTAGTTACGAAAATAAGGGTGTTGAACTTTTGGCAACGATAGAAAGTATCCAAATCAATCCAGATACCAGAGCTGTCGTGATAATAAATGAAAAGTCTGGAACCGTTGTTATCGGTGACAAAGTTAAGATTTCGAAAGTGGCCGTTTCTCATAATGGAATTTCTGTCAAAGTGGGTGATGGTAAAAAAGGCGCAGCAGACGAAAAAATTGCATTGATTGAAGGCGCAAGTGTAGGGGATTTGGTTCAAAATCTAAATAAGGTGGGTATCAGTCCCAAAGATTTAATAACGTTACTTCAGGCCATTAAAGCGGCTGGTGCTCTCCACGGAGAACTAGAAGTTCTTTAAATAATTAGCATTGGTTCCGCAGGTTTAATATTATTATTTAAAATCAGGAGTTTCATTTTTACGAATTTGCTGTTCGAAATGCTCTAGAGCTGCCAAATTCCATTTTTCTACCTGGTCACTTTTTGCAAGGTCTAGCAGCAATGACCGGGTGGCAGGTTCAATAAATGGGCCAAAAGAATCCAATTGGGGAGATCCCGGTGTTTTGGAGGCAGCCAATAAATATTTAACTGCTGATTTTGAATCCATTTTTTTATTGAAGGCTACCTGGCTTAGTCCCAAATTCCCATAGTAAATTGCGTTTCCGAAATTCCAATTGTCTTTGAATAACTCGCTCATTAGTAAATATTCTTTTGAGTAAAGCTCCGTCTTTTCCCAGCGCTTTTCATCGGTAGATCGAAGAACAAGATCACCTAAAAAATGAAATGCTTCAAGGGGCTTAGGCTGACTTTTTAAGCAACAGATGGTATTCTTCCCACTTTTCAAAGGGCCATTTTTCCCTTTCCTTAGAAGCGCGAATTTCCTTTTTTGTGTTTTCGCTTAAGCGCGGATCATTCTCGAAATCTGTTCTGTCTTTTTTGGATTCTTTTTGGGTACAAGAAAGGAAAAGGCACAAAGCAAATAAACACAGTATATGTTTCATACCGCTATTGGGTCAGAAATTAGACAAATAGTCAATCGACGTGCGGCCGCTTTTGATCTTTTTGCGTTTCAATTTTTGGTTTGATCTAGCAGGTTAATCTTGGTATCCCCAACTGGGCCTCCCCGACCAGGTCTTGTGCGATTCGTAGTTCCCCGACTAGAGGTAGGATTAGTAGATTGGTGAAATCGAATTTTTTTGTTTCGAAATGAGGCATCTTTGATAAAATAAAGATATATAACTCTAAGAACATGGATGTTTTTGGAGTGCCGGGGAGGGTGGGAAAGAGATCGATAGCCATGGATGGTCAAGAGTCGCAAAAAAAGTTTCTCGCAGGAAACAA
>JAYTTH010000292.1:0-1544 GCA_043745515.1 Pseudobdellovibrionaceae bacterium
GAAGGACTAGTCATACTTGTTCATTATAAAGTCTTCCCGTAAAATTTAAAGAGAAAAGGAAGAAATGCCTAAACTTAGAATCGCGTCACATTTTACCAAGGGAAAAAAAGCCGAATATTTTTTCAAATGGAAAAAATTTAAGAGCGAAATTCTGGATAGTGATAAAAAAGCCTTTTTCAAAAGGTCCGGATTGGAGTTTCCAGACTTTTGGTCGTCGTTTTCTATAGATATTGCCGCCAGTAAATATTTTCGCACGATCAAAGGCCGGCCCGAGAATTCTTTAAAACAGCTAGTACAGCGAGTAACAAAAAAATTAAAATCTGAAGCCATGATACAAAAATATTTGAATCCCAAAGACGCGACTATTTTTGAAAATGAACTTAAATATATATTATACAGTCAGCGAGCCGCATTTAATAGTCCGGTTTGGTTTAATTTAGGAGTTTTTGAAAATCCTCAGACATCCGCCTGTTTTATTCAAAGTGTTGGTGATTCTTTGGAAGAAATTTTTGATCTTTTGAAAAATGAAAGTCAAATTTTTAAGTATGGATCTGGTTCGGGCAGCAATTTTTCAAACCTTAGAAGTTACCACGAAACTCTTGATACGGGTGGGTATTCTTCAGGTCTTTTGGCATTTTTGAATATTTTTGACACAGCAGCGGGTGCCATCAAATCCGGGGGGATTACCCGTCGAGCCGCTAAAATGGTAATTGTGGATAGTGATCATCCTGAAATCGAAGAATTTATAAATTTGAAATCAAAAGAAGAAGACAAAGCCGAATCACTTTTAAAAGCTGGTTATAAGGGCGACTTTGAGGGGGACGTTTTGTCGTCTCTAAAAGGTCAAAATGCCAACAATTCAGTCCGTGTAACAGATCGCTTTATGAAGTCGATGAAAGTTGGAAAAAACTGGGCTCTTCGCGCTCGAAAAACAAAGAAAACAATAAAGTCAGTGCCGGCCCAAGATTTATGGCAGAGCATTGCCAAAGCTGCGCATCGGTGCGCTGATCCAGGATTGCAATTTCACGATACGATTAATAGATGGAATACCTGCGCTCAATCTGATGAAATTCAGGGCTCAAATCCGTGCTCGGAGTTTATGTTTTTAAATGACACCAGTTGCAATCTGGCCTCTATTAATTTAGTTCATTTTTTAGATAAAAAAAATAATTTTTTGCTTGATGAATTTAAACATACAATTCAAGTTTTGTTTTTGGCTCAAGAATTATTGATCGATTTTTCCAAATATCCAACAGAGAAAATAGGACAAAATTCACGTGACTACAGGCCCTTGGGGTTGGGTTTTACCAACTTGGGCTCACTGTTTTTAAAATTGGGAATTCCCTATGATAGCGATCACGCTCGATCATGGGCCTCATTTATCACGTCCCTGTTAACGTCTGAGGCCTATCTAAGTAGCCATCGATTTGCTTTGGCAAAAAAGCCATTTAAACACTATATGAAAAACAAAAAAAGTTTCATGAAAGTAATGAAATTGCATTCACTAGCTAATAGTAATGTAAATTGGTCGTTGTTGCCGGCCA
>JAYTTH010000293.1:0-1544 GCA_043745515.1 Pseudobdellovibrionaceae bacterium
GTAGATTCTTTTATTTCGGGACCAGAAATCAAGGACCAAGGAACGATTCAGGCTGGCGATATTTCATCGGGTGGCAAACTGGTACTATCTATTCGTGGAAATCCACAATTGGACACTGGGGGCACGGTTGATTTTTTAGTTTCCATTGATCTTGCGTCCACCCTGGCTGATTCCAATACGGAAAATAAATTGATCTTCGAAAAAATTCCAGTTGCTCTGACTCAAATGAGCTGGATTGCGCCCGTCACTGGTTCCACTAATCTTGTGATGATTCGATCCGAAGGTAAAATAAGCTTATTTGATCTAACTACAAAAGCATTAACATCTATCCCAACAGACACCTGGGTGGTCGAAAAATATTCGAAACTAAAAGATCCGCACATTGTGATGAGGCAGACCTACGATTACTATTCGGCAGTGAACGGCAATGTCGAACGCAGACTTTATTATATTGACGGTGCGGCTTTGAAGTCTAAAACCCTGACTAAGAACTTTAATTTCATCCTAGATTCCCATCTAGATCTAAAACGGGGCTATTGGAATGTAACCAAAGCTAATACCGCCAAAGAATACGATCTTTACAATGGCTACAATGATTTTTTCGCGGGCCGATCGTTTACTCGCATTCGGATGAACGACCTATTAAGTGTTATTGACACGCCCATCGACGACAAAGCGACTGTGGAAATTGCAAATGACTATTTGTTTTCGCTATTTCCGGCTCCGCTTGGGTTTGCCACCCGGATTGATATTGAAACCAGTAAGACCAGCATAATGAGGAACTTCAACGTTAAATATATGAAATAGGCAATAATGATTCCTTATGTACCTGATTCACAATCCAAGATTCTATCTTCAAAAACTATTTTTAGCTTTTTGATCGAAAGTATTTCGCCGACGTTTCCAGTTGAAGATAGGCCGACGGGCCACAATACTTGGAATCTTACGGGAAAAATTCTTAAAAAAATGAAAGGCGAGATAACTGAAAACGAAGGTTCGCCTTTTTCCGCTAGCGTCTCTATTTATTTTGGACCAGTCACTGCGCGCCCGGGTGGGCTTTGGATAAACGAAAGTCCTGCTGATGGCAGCTCCTGGTTTTTGTTTTGCAATGAATCCAAATGGTCGTCGGCAATTGATTTAATAAAAGGCAAAGCCATTGGTTGTTCCGCTTTTCATTTGAACGAAGTCCAGGCTGACTTGCAATTAAGTGCACGCGTCGCTCAAGAGCAAATGGGTTTAGATCAAGCTCTGCTAGAAACTAAAAAAGAAATTCAAAAGTTGGATTACTTTTACATGAGCTTTTTTGTGGCCACATATTCTAAAACGCTTACCACCGATTTTCACGCGTTTAACAAAGCAATCGAATTGCTGGACTCCTTGCCAGCCAATTCAGCTAGCGCCTATGTTTTGCGGTCCGATCTGGATTCCGCGATCATGTCACAGCCTGATACCGTAGCTTCCGACAGGACGACCTACCGATTTATAGTTTCGTGCTTTTTGGCAGCGGGTAAAGGCAGCCACCATGCGGAGAATATTTTGACGAC
>JAYTTH010000294.1:0-5594 GCA_043745515.1 Pseudobdellovibrionaceae bacterium
GGCTTGTAAGAAAGGATGACCACAAGTGAAAGTAGTCAGAGCAGAAAACATTGAGTTTGATGTCCTTAAGGGTTTTGATAAAGCCGCTATACTACTTAATTATTTAGGTAAGGACGCAGTAAAAATTCTACTCAATCGAATGGACGATGCCGATATTAGAAAATTAATTAATGTAATGAATAAATTTCGAATAGTGCCCGTTCATGTCACCAAAAAAGTACTAGAAGAATTTTATGAAATGGTAAGCGAAACAGATGAGTACATATTTTCAGATCAGATTTCCAGCAAAGACAGCATAGTCGAAGCCGTGGGTGAAGATCGCGCGCGCGGTATTTTGGGGGGCTTGAATTTAGCGTCAGGCAATGCCCGTTCGTTAGAATCTTTGGAAATGGTTGATGCTAAATCTTTGGCGAATTTTTTAGTAAATGAACACCCTCAGACAGTTGCCGTAATTTTGGCTCATCTTGAGCCCGAGAAAAAAGGTGAAGTTCTAAAGCGTCTACCGGACACTTTGCAAGCGGAAGTGGTTTTAAGGATGGCCAATTTAGAACATGTTGATCCTGAATTGATTTTAGAAATTGATAAGGTTCTAAAAAATCAACTAGCCAATACAGCCAGTGTAGAGCAGTCGACTTTGGGTGGCGTGCAGCCAGTGGCGGAAATGTTAAACGTAATGGACAAAAATACAGAAACTTCGATAATGTCTCGACTAGAAGAAAAAGATCCTCTTTTGGCCGAAGAAATTCGCAAGTTGATGTTCGTGTTTGACGATATCACCAAAATTGACGATCGCGGGATTCAGTCTCTTCTTAAAGAAGTACCAAACGACAAGTTACTACTGGCATTGAAAACTGCCGGCGAGGAAATCAAAGCCAAAGTTTTCAAAAATATTTCTGCACGTGCGGCCGATATGTTGCGTGAAGATTTAAATAATATGGGACCGTCCCGGTTGTCTGATGTCGAAGGTGCGCAGCAAGAAATCGTAAATGTGGCGCGACGCTTGGAAGCTGAGGGTAAGATCCTTATCGCCAGAGGTGGTTCAGAAGATGCCATGGTTTAGTCGATCTATTTTAAAAGAAGAACGGGCTCGGGACGTGGTAGTAGAGTACACTCCGACCCAATTTAATTTGGGTACACCAATCCAGGCACTAGATTATTTAGCCGAAATTAAGAGAGGCTCTGATTTTATTATGAACCCGGTTATTCGGGAACAAACCGGCGTCGAAGAATTACAAAAGCAAGATCTGAGTTCTAAAGCTGAAGAGCTGGCTATTCATAAACTTAAAGATATTCAAGAGACAGCCTACAAAGAAGGTTATGATTTGGGCCTTGATGAAGGAACCAATCGTGCCTATCAAGAAAAATCTAAAGAAATTAAAGCAAAATTAGATGAACTGGATCAGCTACTTATAAAGATAACAAAATTGAAATCGGAACTTGAAGTTCAAAATGAAAGCCATCTCATCCAACTCGTGTATCATATGGCCTCGCGCATTTCGTTAAGGCAAATAGAGCTTGATAATCAAATAGTCGTTGATGTTATGAGACAAGCAATGAGTTTAGCTCAAGATGAAGAAAATATCACTGTCCAAGTTTCAGATAAACAGCTTGAATTTATTGAAGACATTAAGAAAAATTCGGGATCGCGGGAATTTGAATTTTTGAAAAAAGTGAAACTTGAAGGCAACCCAGGTATTCAGCCTGGTGGTTGTATTGTGGAAACTAACTACGGGGAAATTGATTCGCGAATCGAGCAACGGTTGCATAAACTTTGGGAGCATCTGAGCGATGCTTGGCCAAAAGTAAGATCTCCTATTAAACTTACCAATGAATCCGAGTAATTATGGATTTAAATTCAAAAATAAATATCGAAAAATATGATCAAATTATTTCTAATATTCATTTGTCTAAGGACAGCGGAAAAGTAAAAGAAGTCGTTGGACTTATGATCAAAGGATACTTGCCCGGGGCAGCCGTTGGCGGGGTAGTCGAAATTTTTCCAAATGGCTTAGAGAGATCCTTTTTAGGCGAAATAGTCGGTTTCAAAGACAAAGACGTGCTGATCATGCCCTTAAATGAAATGCGCGGAGTGGGTCTAGGATCGAAAATAGTGCTGGCAAAACAGAGCGCAACGGTTCGAGTTGGTGATGCTCTTATTGGCAGAGTCGTAAATGGTCTTGGTTTACCTTTGGATGGGAGGCCAGATATTGAAGATTTTGAAGAACGCCCCTTGTATGCCGAGGTCGTTAACCCCTTGCACAGAGAACCAATAACTATGCCTTTAGATTTAGGAGTTCGTGCGATCAATTCCTGCCTAACAGTGGGATTAGGGCAGCGAGTTTCAATTATGGCCGGTTCTGGTGTCGGTAAATCAGTCTTGTTGGGAATGATGGCTCGATATACAAATGCAGATATAAATGTCATAGCTTTAATTGGCGAGCGTGGTCGAGAGGTTCGCGAATTTATTGAAAATGATCTGGGCGCCGAGGGTATGAAAAAAACCGTCGTGGTTTGTGTTACCAGTGACCAGAGTCCATTGCTTCGTATGCGCGGAGCTTATGTCGCCACAGCGATTGCGGAATATTTCTGTGATAAGGGACAAAATGTTCTTTTGATGATGGACTCAATCACTCGATTTTCAATGGCTCAGCGGGAAATCGGTTTAAGTTCGGGCGAGCCGCCATCTTCGCGCGGGTACACGCCGTCTGTATTTGCCCAACTGCCCAAACTTTTAGAACGTGCTGGAAATTTTGAAAACAAGGGCAGCATTACAGGTCTCTATACTACATTGGTCGAAGGCGATGATATGAACGATCCTATCGGGGATTCCGTTCGCTCTATCGTCGATGGTCATATAGTTCTGTCTCGTTCGCTTGCACAAAGGGGCCACTTTCCTTCCATTGATGTTTTGGCGTCTGCCAGTCGAGTCATGAAAAATGTAACCAAGCCAGATCAGCAAAAGCTTTCCCAAAAACTCAGGGAAAATTTAGCCATTTACAGAGAAGCTGAAGACTTGATAAATATTGGAGCCTATAAACCCGGGGCCAATCCCAAAATCGACAAGGCCGTAAAATTAATTGATTCGATTAATGATTTTTTAAGGCAACGAGTTGAAGAGGGTACCAGTTATTCTCAAACACTTAAGCAATTACAACAGCTTTTTGTAGGGAACTAGAAAACTATGAATAAGTATGCATTGCCCTTATTCATAGTTTTTTCCTTCAAACTATACGGAAATTCGTTGCCCTCGCAGACTGCTTTTACCCCGGACCAAATCGTAAACGAAAAAGTTGATAAAGTTAATCAACAAAATAAATTGGTAGCTCCACCGGGCACTTCCTATGGAATATTTCAAACGGCTGAAACTTCAAATGGTGTGAATTTTTCATCAGTAACAAAAACTCAGCAAGTGGGTATAGATTTAAATACAGAAGCCGAAGGCTTGCGGCTAGGTGTTATTTCTGATCAAACAGCTGCCGGATCGACTAGTCCGCAAGGGTGTGCTGACACAAGTGTATTAACAACTTATCAAAACAATGTTTGTTTGGCCGCATTTACGCTTCAATCAATGGGCATTGAAGCTGTCGGAGCTCAGGGAGATTTTAGAGTGGCCGCCGAGCAGGCCCACCAAACTATGGAAGACGTAGCGGCCTTTCCTTTGAACGGTTCCGCATCAGCAAATTTTGCGGCAGATCAGTATGGTTTGCCAACTCCAACAAATTTAATTTATTCAACCAATACGGCCGCCATTGAAAGTTTCCATCAGCTTTTCAAATCACTTGCGGAAACGTCAGAATATAAAGGGTTAAAATTTAATACTAAAAAAGATTATTTTTATTTAGACGGAAAAAAATATTCTACATCCGTTTTGATGTCTAGAGAGGCGATGATAAACGCAGGAATCAATAAATCCATTGCTAATTTCGCTTACTCCATGTTGGCAAAAAAATCAGCAGCTGCCCAAGACAAAATAATGTCGCTACTAAATAGCAAAGGTCTTTTTAATGGAAAAAATTGGAGTATCTACAAAAGTGCATCGGGAACAGATACTTCCTTAACAAAAAACGAAAAAGGCTTGGAAATTCCACCCGGGAAGGCCAATCAAGAAGCGCGATCCCCTGGATCAGTGAATGATCTTTCATCCAGTCTGGTCGAGGAAAAGACCTTGTATAAAACTGTCGATGGAATTCCATTAGGACTTTCCTCTGATGATATTTTTAAAATCATAAGTAGAAAGTACAGAGAAAAAGACAAATTGGGCTTTTTCCACAACTCTCCAAATAAATAATGTAAACTGAAAGCATGAAGTTTAATTTTAGAATGCAAAAGGTACTTGAACATCGCAAGATTCAAGAAGACCTCGCAAAAACTGATTTTCAGTTAGCGTTAGCTAAACTAAATAGTGAAATTGAACATTTGCAAAGTTTAGTCGATCTAAAGAAAAAAGCGCGAGTAAAAAGTTTTGAACTTGAAACCAATCATTCCGTCCCAAACGCGCTCCAGAATAGCATTTTATCGGATTCCAATCAGTTCCAAAAACTTCAGGACCTACGAATTGCTAATCAGAAACTGGTCGTCGAGGAAAACGAAAAAGAAGTCGAGGCCAAGCGGGAAATTTTGAAAACCAAAGCAATAGAATATAAAATAATAGAGAAGGTAAAAGAAAAGAAAAAGCAGCAGTTTGTGGATGAAGCAAATAAAAGCGAGCAAAAAGAAAACGACGAAATTTCGATTTTACGATTTTCAAGCAGGAACAAGAAATGAAAGTACATGAACGATATTTGGATCAAATGCTTAGAGAATCTAACAATGGCGATTCGCTTGAGTTTAATAAAAAGCGGACGCAATTTCCGTTGAAAGAACAGGCTCCACAAATGAAGCTAAATCGAAAAATTAAATCAAATCAACGTCGTAGAAATAGTTTTTCACCTTTGGCGATTGTTTTTACTATGATGGGAATTGCGTGTGCCTATTTTGGATATGAAAACAGTGAAGTTTTAGAAAAATGGCTTAGTACTGTGCATTTTTCTTTTACGACCCCAACAGTTGCAAATGAAAAAATAGTCGATGAAAAGGGGTCTACCGATAAATCCCATAAGGCGGTTACCGGAAAGCAGACTGCGGCCGAGGAAGTTAAAACGTCTGACAATAAAGGGTTTGATTTTGATTTCGCGAAAGATTTTAAAGATAGAAAAAAAGCATTGGATCAAAAGGAAGAAGAATTGAAGACTTGGGAAGCGGAAATTCAGACTCAAAAAACAGACTTGGATTCCAAAATTAAAGAAATTCAAAACATCAGAAAAGAGATTTCTGCTCAGCTAGAAGAACGGGTTAAAACCGACCAAGCTAAAATTGATACCTTGGTTCAAGTGTATTCCCAGATGAAGGCATCCCAAGCAGCTAAGGTTTTTGAAAGCCTTGATGAAGATTTAGCCGTAGACATATTAACCAAAATGAAAAAGAAAAGTGCAGCGGACATTTTGAATTTGCTTAAAGCAGATAGGGCGCAAGTTCTATCTGAGAAATATGCAGGCTATAGCAGCAGAAAACCTGCGCAAGCCACTCAACCTAAAAAAGAAGGGGCACCCGTTGAT
>JAYTTH010000295.1:0-5584 GCA_043745515.1 Pseudobdellovibrionaceae bacterium
TGATCAAAGGTTTCGTCAATTGGGTTCCATTCCGTTCGACCCTCGGGGAAATTTTTTACCGGAAACCTAGTCATCTCGGGCCATTTTACGTCGGCTTTCAATGGAACGACCAGTTCAAATTCCTGAATAAAATATTTAGAAACTTTCGAATCGACTACCACCCAAATTTCAATAGCTAAATCAGAAGATAAATTTGTTTTTTGATCTTGATTTTTAAAAAGCTCAGCATCTATAACAAGATTAATTTTTTGCTGAGAGAACCAGGTTCCAGATTTAGGCAGACCATTAACATTTAGAACTACGGGCCGAAGGCTTTTTTCAGAATCTTTGAATCTTGCTTTCACTTGCACTCGTGAAAAGGGAATTTCACTCCAGAAATTCTTTAGACTTAGGCCAAATTTCATTTTCTGATCTGATCCATTCCAACTGAGTGTTTGTTTTTCTTTTACGGTCGGCAAAATTACAACCGCTGGTTTTGCTTGCATCGCTTGGCCATAATCCATATTGCCGGCTAAAGTGGATTTTTGTTCCACCTGAGATTTAACTGCTAACATTTTTGCAGGTAAATGCGGAACGCCTTCGAATATGCCTTGATTTACTTTTGGAACGCGGGCGGAGCTCATCAAACGCGGAAAAACTTCACTTGGAGGCACGCCTTGGGCCAACATATCAGCTATGACACCGGTCACAAAGGGGGTGGCTTGAGACGTTCCAGAGAGGTACTCAAATCCCCAAGTTTTACGAAACCGCATTGGTCGCAAATCCAAAGGAAACGTACTTAAAATATTCAATCCCGGCGCTAAGATATCTACTCCAGAACCATAATTCGAAAAATGGCTGATCGCGCCATCTGGTCCATGGGCACCGACACAAATTACACCTTCGTAAGCGCATGGACGCAGCAAAGCTTTTGTCGAATCATTTCCGGCAGCTGCTACAACAAAAATTCCACGTCTGATCATTTCTTTGATTAAACCTTTGATCAATTCTGAATCGCGCGACCCGGGCCAGCCTAATGATAGATTCACAACATCTGCTCTGGCTTTGATTGCATACAACAAACCTCGAGCCACTAAATCACCAAGAGATTGTTTTGGCCAATTTAACTGCGCTTCCAGAGGTAAATCGGGAACTTTATTGGAATCCACAGAAAGTGGCTTCACTGGCTCAGACGGGTTTTTACCAATCACTTGGATAGGAATAATCTCTACATTGGACGACACGCCCCTAACCCCCTGAAATTCAGGATCCATTTGGGCGGCGATAATTCCCGCCACATGGGTCCCGTGGCCTTGATCGTCGCCAAAATCGGGCCGACCTAGAATTCCAGAAGGGTTTTTATCATTTCCTAAAATACTCCATCCGGTGCAATCCATAGGATAGCCATTTCCATCAGGATCCAGATTTGGATTATCCTTGGACATGAATTTTTTCTCACACTCGTCACGGGTTTTATCGGCATCCGCAACGCACGCTTCAAAGGCAGCCAATTGTTTACATTCAGGTTCATTTCTAGCAATTATATTTTTAAGGTTGGGATGATTTTTATCTATTCCAGTATCTAAAATAGCGACTCGTATTTTACGTTTTAATTTTAAAACTTTATTAATACCCGCTTTTTGAATGTCTTCACCAGGAAGTCCAGGGACTCGAAACGTCTGCACAGGATCCAAATCTAGGTTCTGAGCGGCGCCTGTATTATTGAAACCCCACTGCAAGGCTTGAAAATCGGCATTTAATGGTTGCAAGGGAAGTTCGTAGTCATCCAAATTTAGGGGCAACCCGTTTTGATTTATTTTTCTCTCCAACATTAACAAGTCTGCATACGTGCTGACTTCCACTATCCAGGCTTTTGAAAACCGACTTAATTTAAGTGATTTCAAAACTGTTTTCTCTTGATCCGACCAAAGATTTTTTTTGCTTACGATAAGGCTAGAATCTAATATTAAACCTAAATCTTTAGGATTAATTTTATGGTGTTCTTTAACCGACAAAATAGCTCTTTCAACTGCCTGAGCCGGATACGTTCCCAAACAACCAAGCACCAAAAAGACCAAGATTAACTTAATCATCGGAAACTCCCTTGTGATCTATCCAGTTCAACTGCAGAAATACCGGTTCTATTGCTAAACAGCTGAATAAGCCCGTTTGCGTATTCGATATTTTTAGTCGGATCGCCTAATGTATTTGAAAAATATTGAAGTTCACCGTCTTCGTCGCCCGTTCTAAACCCATTGACCCGAATCAAATAAACGTAATTTTCTGGCGTCAAATATTGAAGCAATTGCTGAATGGGAATTTGCTCATCTAATACATAAAGAACTTCAGACATCCATTTAGTTTGATCTTGTTTCTCTTTTGGAAAATTAGTTGATAATTTAATTAATTTTTCTACCCATGGCGACAAGCAATCATAATAGCTTCCGTTATACCAAGAGCTTGTGGTTGGTGCTGAATTTTCACCATTTGTTCGAGATCTATAATATTCCTGACAATCGTTATAGTATTTCCCATAGCCTACATTATAATCACCATTGCCAAAAATTTTCATAATGGAATTAAACATTTCACGATCTTCTAATCGTTCACCGGACCCGATTTTTTCCGATAGTTTTTTAAAAAACCGAGTTAGAAAAAAATTAGTGTCTTGCTTTTTGACTGTAATTTCTTTTGGAATAATAAGATCCAAAATTTTAAATAAGGCAGAAGGCATCAACGAAAGCTGGGCTGTGATTCTATAGAAATCTATAGATTTTACTTGATGAAAATTTTCAGGTTCAAGAAGGCGATACGAAGATAAATTCACACCTTGGATTTTAGTTTCCACTTCATTCACTATTTTAAAAAAATCATCTTTAGTTAAATGCCAACCTCCCCATACATGCTGAATGGTCGCAATACTAGGCATTTGCTTTTTTTGTGTCGTGCTTAAGTCCGCTTCGGTGTTGACCAGTCGCCAATAGGAATTTCCAAAGGGGGTGCTTGATGGATTCGGATTAAAATCATTACTAACATCCCATCCCACTTTTGAACTGCGATTAAGCAAGGTCTGAAAAATATCCAATCCAAAACCCAGATAATCGCGACCAGTCAATTCACCTTTTTTAGACGAAAACAATACAATCTCTTC
The DNA here is from genome assembly GCA_043745515.1 of Pseudobdellovibrionaceae bacterium. Taxonomy (GTDB): domain Bacteria; phylum Bdellovibrionota; class Bdellovibrionia; order Bdellovibrionales; family Bdellovibrionaceae; genus UBA2316. Next base: position 3,131 of record JAYTTH010000295.1, read on the forward strand.
ATCTTGAGGTTTCAATTCAGGATGGTCTTCTGATTTTGGATACCGGATCTTTACTAAGTGATCTTCAGACAAACTCATCGCTCGAAACCAAAGCATTTTGGTACGCATTTCTTTGGTTTTTAAATTATGATCGATTTCAAATTTGTTGTACTGAAACTTATCATACAATAGTTCTGTTGATTGCGAATTAAATAAGCTGAATAATACTGGACGTAAATTGTCTTTTACATCGTTATTTTTTGCTACAAATTTAATTTGATTTTGGCTGCTATCAATTGAACTTTGAAGTGCAGGATAATAGTTCACAACAAAAGCATGAGTTTTTAAATCTGTCGTGTTGGTCTGCGATCGAATCCTTAAAAGATTGATAAAGTAATTTACGTCTAGGGTGACTCCATAAAGAGTGTTCTTTTGATTTCTTACAAAAATCTGTACGCCATCTTTAGTCTTCATAATACTTGTTTGACGAAGCACGATTCGAGAGGCATCTGCGCCAAGGCTAATCGAATTCATAAAGTTTAAAGGAGCAATGCCCATTAGCACATCAAACGAAGAGGAAACTTGGGCATAGGCAGATGTCGTAATTGAATCAGAAATGGTAAAGACTTCGCCCTCTCGTAAATCATTTAAAAACTGATCTAAACTGGATTTTTCCTCGTTTAATGATTCTGCGGTCGTGACTAGATTTGGCTCTTTTAGTATTTTTGAAATCTTTGACATGAAACTAGGGATAATAATCTTTGACCAGTCTTCTTTATCTCCTTCTTTGATAGACAGTATTGGCCTTACGTGGGTGTAGTCACGCATTAAGGAAACATTGATTCCACCAAACGGTTTTATGTAATTTAGACCATCTATACCCATAAAATAACCAAGCGATCCAGAGACCGACAGATTATCCACCAATTGCAAAGGGGCCGTGCTATCAAAATAAGTACCCGTTGATACGTGCCGAGTCGCTGCCACGTTAAATCCCGCCACTGGACCGCCCCAACTTTCTACTTTTTGGTACAATGGCTCTAACGGTTTGTTTTTAATATGATCTTGAATTTTACTTTGAATATCTAAAGCACGGGCCTTTCCTAAGTCTGTTACATCTTGTATTTGTAACCTTTTAGAAATTTCGCCTAGGGCTGTGGCAAGAACGGTTGTGATTCCACGAATTTTAAAGTACCGAAGATAATCGCCTTCTTGAAATGGAGCTTCTGGGTCCCCGTGTGCAAAACGAAAGGGATACGGCGGGATTAATTCCTGTGTTACTTTGCCGCTAACAATGCGCCCATCCGCAGCATCGTATTCTAGTGTTGGCAATGGCAGTTGGAATTTAGTTTTTAAATCAAAAAATTCAAATACATTGTTAATTCGATACAAAAGCTTTCTGTATATTAATTCGTTCATTTCTTTTGGCAGCGAAGCGTTGTTTACAATTTCATGGACGTCATTTTCAGTCCAGTCTTGCATTTTTAGCAACAACCATTTTGCATCTTCATAGGTAGTTGAACCAAAGGCCGCGCCAAAAGGATGGTTAAGCACTACATGCCCTGATACCACGCTTGCGGATTTTGGTAAAAATCGATTCACACTTTCCGGAAGATCCACTAGTACATAGGGCAAAATTAATGCACGGAAGGCCCGGTTTTTTGAGAATAATTCTAAGATAGAAGACATCTCTGGATTTTTTGGATTGGGAGTTGTTCCCCAATGCAAATCATAATAATCGCTGCTGGGCGTTTCTAAAACACAATCAGCTAAGATTAAACTGTGTTCTGTTTTATTGTTTTCACGAATCCAAGCCGAGTTCGCTACATCCAGTACCATTCCTTTTTGCATATTTTCTAAAAATAGATCTTTTTCCTCTTCGTTTGCAAAACGAACTTTCATATTTGAATATTGTTTTAGTGCCGGAATAAAGTAGCCCAGTTTTCTAAGCATCGCTGCACGCATCATAAAGGAAGGCGTGTAACGACTGACTGCTAGTCGGTAAAAGCGACTTTTATTACGAGGATCTTGAACCCGCATTGTGACAGTTAGAAGTTCATTTATTACAGATTCAGTTGCCTGGAAATTTACACCTGCAGTTTCATCGGGGAATAGACTCAAAGCAGTGTCTAATACTGGATATCTTTTATTTTGCCAAAATTTATTATCAGAGGGATTGAGTAAGCTGATATCAATATTTTTTGATGCGAGGTCCGCAGCTTCAGAGGGATCAATTCTTTTTCCTTGATAACTTAGATCAGAGGCTGGTTTTTTTATAGTTCTAATTGGAATGTTTACACTGTCAGCCCATGTGAAAAAACTATATAAAAATGCAAAAGAAGCGACTAAAGCAACTGAACGCACACTACCCCCAAAACAAGAGCCACACTGACTCTTTTTTCCCCAAGTTGACAATCCGGGATACGAGATAGCAAGCTTTGAGCCAAGCCTGAATTGATTATTTATTTAGCTGAA
>JAYTTH010000296.1:0-1531 GCA_043745515.1 Pseudobdellovibrionaceae bacterium
GGTTAGCTTTGATTTGCGAACTGACGGCCTTTGAATCCGGTTTTTGAGTTGCGACTATCAAATGAATTCCGACGGCTCGCCCCTGGGCTGCAAGGCGAATCACTTTTCTAGTCATCTCTTGGACCATGCTTACGTTTATTTTGCCACTTGCTAGAAACAATTCAGCGGCTTCATCAATTACAACGATGTTGCGATTCAGTTTAAAGCTCTCAGATTTTATTCCGTCTGGCAGCTTGAGCTGATCTTTTGGCTTTTGCTGAAACTCTTCGATGTCTTTGCATTGATTTGTTTTCAACAACTCAAATCTTTCAGTTAGCAATTGATCCAAAATAGTGAATTGGCTGCTACTGTCGTTTGGTGTGGAGATCACTTTAATCCGATCTCGATTTTCAAAAAGTTGGAATTCAAGACCGCCTTTCATATCAATCAATGTAAAGTTGTAGTCAGGATTATTACAATAAAGCGTAGTAATGATCTGACGAAGGAATGTTGACTTACCACCACCAGTTTGGCCACCTATGAGTAAGTGTGGTGTTTCAGAAAGGCTTGAGTAAATTGTTTTTGCTCTTGTCTTACCAATCAAAAACCGATGTCGGCCAATAGATTTTATTTCATTCATTTCTACCATTTTAGAAATTTCAAAATGTGAATACAAAAGATCTACTGTTCCGCCAGCTTTGCTTTCACTAATTTCATCAATATAAACCTGAAGCGAGCTTTCGAGGCGATCCTTTGCCTCTTCAAACTTTGCCTTTGGCATAAATGCATTGGTAATGCGAAGCCGTCTTACCAGCTCGTCCACTGGTTTATCGAAAATAAAATTGGGAAGTTTACCCATTGGACTCTTAAGACCAGTCTCTTGAAAAACTTCTGTGAGCCTTTGAATCATATTTGTTTTCTTTCTAGCTTGAATTGCACCCCATACCCAAAAACCAAAGGTTGCACCAAAGAAAGAGTACATCGAATAAGTGATCGGATTTTGAGGGTAAAACCACCCAAGTTTTAAAAGTTTAAATATTTTTTGATCTAGATGGCTCAGAGTCAGAAAATCAAATAGGACACCCCAAATTAATATTGGCAAATAAGGAATCGTATCTTTTTTGATTCCGTAAAATATTTCAACAATGGGCTGACCGATTCCAAAAACTAGATTTTTGCATAGTTTAATAAATGCATCAGTTTGAGCTTGTGTCGAATTTGATTTTTGATTTTGGCTAAATATCAAATTTATTCTCCTTCAAATAAAACATAAAATTCTTTTCCGCTATCAACTTGGATGACCGATTTCTTATTTTTTAGATCTGAAAGAACTTCTGCTGACTGATCTAAGGCGGCTTTTGATGCACCGTTAAGTGCAGCATTTTTCAAATCCGACTTTTTGGTGGCAACGCCATTTTGAATCTGGTTTTCTTGCAAACCTTCAGCGACTCCGCCCAGAAAATTTAATCCGGCTCCAGTCGCTAAAAGAACAGCATACTTACTCAGCTTCTTGCCTTTAACCCCTACAATTTGGTCAGACAAGTCGCAGGCT
>JAYTTH010000297.1:0-1530 GCA_043745515.1 Pseudobdellovibrionaceae bacterium
TGAATGTACGACCCCAATCCATAACCGATCGCACCCAAATACATAAGAGGTTCAAGAATCACCCAGAAAAAACTAACTAGAAAGTTTTTTTTAAAATGCAAAAAATTTCGGAGCCAGATATTTTTATACCCTTCCCGAATCTTTGGAATTTTTAAAAATGATAAATCAAACATCTCTTAAATTGTATCCAGCAAGTTTCAAAAAAACATCATTTAAAGTCGGTTTTCTTAGGGTAACTTTTTCACTTTTGATAACATCCAACAAAAGCCGAGAATCTTGTCCAGGTTTCACAAAAACTAGGACCATGTGGTGATACACTTGATATTCACATTTATTTTCTTTGAGCCGATTGATGTAATAGTTTAAATCTACAGAGTTTGAATGAAATTCAACGACTTCAGTGCCAATGTGTTGCTTGATCAAATCTCGCGGGGTATCGATCGCTAATATTTTTCCATGATCAATAATGGCCACTCGATCGCATAGTTCTTCAGCTTCCTCAATATAATGTGTCGTCATTAAAATCGTGCCCGACATTTCTTTCATTTCTTTGACGAAATTCCACAGCCAGAGGCGTGATTGCGGGTCCAGCCCTGTTGTCGGTTCGTCCAAAAATAGCATGTCAGGACTGTGGATCAGGGCGCGCGCGATACAGAGGCGCCGCTGCGTGCCGCCGCTAAGCTGGCTAATCTGATGGTTGGCAAATTCTTCCAATTTAAAAAGTCGTAAAAGATGGAAAATTTTTTCTTGAACAGTTTCCGGTTCCATTTGGTGATAGCGTGCAAATAATTTGAGATTTTCTAGCAATGTAAAATCGTCGTCCAACATATTTTCTTGAGGCACGACGCCAATCTTACTTTTAATTTCACGAAAGTTCTTTTTAACATTTAGGCCTAGGATGTACAGTTCACCTTCTGTTAATATCGACTGGCAGTACATTAATCGCATCAAAGTGGATTTGCCGGCACCATTGGGGCCAAGAAGACCAAAACATTCGCCTTTCTTTATTTCTAAGCTAACACCTTTTAGGGCAACAAAATCATTAAATTTTTTTACGATATTTTTTGCTTCAATAGCAGTGTCTAGACTCATGCTAAATGTTCCATTTAAGACTCATGCAAAGGATTCTCCTTATTGCTTGTTCTAAAAATTCAACTGGGGCCCAATTATAGCCCCAGTTGATATTCTAGTCTTAGCTTTTGAGAATCGTCTACTAATTATTCCTTAGTAGCTTTACCGCGCTTGTGTGGGTCGAGTTCACGACAGCGAATGCGAATATGTTTCGGCGTTACTTCGATTAATTCTTCGTCTGTGATCCATTCCATTGCTTTTTCCAATGTGACTGGACGTACCGGTACTAGCCTGATGGCTTCATCTGATCCACTGGCTCGAACGTTGGTTAATTTTTTCTCGCGCGTGATATTCACTTCAAGATTGTTTTCTTTGGCGTGTTCACCAACAATCATACCTTCGTATACTTGAGTTTGCGGAGTCACAATCATTACGCCACGCTCTTGTAAGTTCCAAATC
>JAYTTH010000298.1:0-5568 GCA_043745515.1 Pseudobdellovibrionaceae bacterium
ACAAAATTGTAGCAATAAACAAGTACACTCGCGACGTCGATGGGCTACTCACGACTAAAAAACAAATGGATCGAGACCTAAAATTGGTTGGAATTGACATCAAAGCAATGTATTTAAAAATGGATCAAACTGTTTTGGGGAACTATGCTCGGTACGTAGCTTCTGGGGTTGCCAGCTCACCACAAATGCAAGAAACGATTTGTAAAACTGTATCAAGCTGCGCTGAGCTTAACCAGGTAAAGGGATCTTTAAAGCAATCTCAAGAAAGTTTGGATACATTCGAATCACACAAATCCGCACTACAAAAATAATGCGGATTCTCAGGCTAAACACCCCTTAAAAATTACAAAAATTTGCTGTCTAGTAGTTGATACACCCGACTATATTTTTGTCACTCACTGCCCCTATGAATTTCCCACATTGAGACACAGTTTTTGCGATTTCAAACTGTATCCGATCTAGACAGAAAATAGCTTGTTGAGATTATTTCGAATTGATTTGAGCCTTGCCCTGGTTCATACTAAAACTGCTTGGGGGATCAGTGAAATCATTGTCTATCTATCTACTATTGCTTACCATTATGTTTTCTGGCCGCAGCCATGCCCAATCTGAGTCTTCGGACGCCTTTGATCCATTTTCTGATTATTCTGAATTTGACCAAGACTCTGATGAAGAAGCTGATGTTAACTTTTTTAGAAACGGCCGCCTGCTGACCTTAGGTCTAGCCGCTGGTCCACGTCAGTTCACAGATAATATGGCCAAAGTGTATGGTTCAGGACCAAATTTTGGAATTCAGATTAGTTACTTTTTTGATCTTAAAACAGCACTTGGTGTTGGCATTATGACTGGCGATAGTTCGATGAAGTTCAGCACACAATCTGGCAACACAATTAATAATTACTCAGGCAATGTTTCTTTTACTTCGATTAATTTTAATTTGAAGTATTTTATGAATACACAAAATGTGACCAAGGGACTTGCTGATATCAACCCTTACATTTTGGGTGGCTTTTCGCAGTGGTATCGCACCGTCACGATTGCTGAGTTCAACAGTCAGTCGCGTGAAAACGTTATGGGGGCTGATCTCGGCCTTGGCGTTGAGATTCCGCTGATGCGTCGGAAAGCTTTTTTAGGGTTCCAAGCTACCTATCACTATATTAATTTTGCCGATGAAAACAAAGACTTCTTGTTTAACGGATCGACTAACGAACTTTTGCAATATAAAATCAACGGAGATTTATTAGATTTTCTCTTAATCATCGGGTTAAATTTTTAGTTGATAGTTTATTCACTATAGCATGAACATGAATAAATTGCCATTTCGGCCTATTTCCCCTGCGAACTCTGATCCATGTGCCCTTCTTCGGGAACCGGTTTATTCCTAGCAATATAAAATTTCTCTAATTCATCGCGGAAATATTTTTTCTCAAACTTTCTATACGACTCGTATTTCACTTGAGATCCCAATATTTCAACAATTTTAGATTCAGTTTCAGATTCTGTATCTTTTAGCTTTTGCAAACCTTTTTCTAGATAGTCAGTGCTTACCAGATCTTTCTTTTCGACAAGAGTCTTCACCAGCGTTTTCGACATAGACACCACTTGAATTGATTTTTCTTCTTCAATTCTCCAGGTGCGCAGCAAATACTCCATTGCAGCCTTACCAAAACGATCATTAAAATCTGGGCTTAAATACATTTCATAAAACTGATCCGTGAACAGTACAAGATCGACATAAGAATCCTTAACATCTGGTTCACGTTTTGGATTGTATTTCTTAGCTGCATGATCCTTTTTCGCTTCAGCTGCTTGTTCCGCGATCAAATCTTTGACTGGATTTTGATTATGGCTCACTTTAGAATAGGATGCCGAAAACAACGCAGTGGAAATACCACCAATAACAAAGCCCATCATCAACTGCTGAATGCGTTCTCGTTTTTGTTTTTTTCGAACAACATTCGTGTCTTTGGTCAATTGATTCGACTCGTCCTGATCACTTAAGGCAATATGAGCCGTTTGTTCTTCCATTGTAGACGTAATCTTAGCCAACATGACATTCGACAACGCATGCAATTGGTCAGACGGAATAGAACCAACTAAAGCCTTTTCTACAGACTGATGAATCTCTTTTGACAGACGCTGTTTGGTTTTATGCAATTCTGAAAGTAAATCTTCTTTTGTTTGCTTTAATTTTTCTAATTCCAACAGTTTCAGTTGATTCACTTGTTCGTAAGTGTCTTTAGTCATCTGTGTTTTCTCAATCTCTAACTGAGACTTAATCTGCGCCTTTTGACCTTCAAATTCCTTTTTAAGGGAATCAAGCCGACTAGCATGATTGTCGATTTCAAATTTCATCTCGCCAACGCGCTTTTCATAGATTTTAGCATCTGACATCAAACGATCCCTATTCTGAGTTAGGAGACTTACTTCTTTTCCTAATTCAGAAACTTGAGTTGCCGTTTTACTTGATTCTGCTTGTATTCTTTCGTTTTCAGCTTTTAACGTCAGGTGGTCAGAGTCTAGCTTTCCAAACACTGTTTTTAGTTCGACAATGCGACTCTCAAGGGAACTATTTTCTTCAACCAAACTTTTGTTTTTAGATAAAAATTCACTCTGCTTGTCTCTTTTCCAAATTTCGATATCTTTTTCTTTGTTCGTCTCCAAAGTTGCCAATAGGTCTTCGCGCTGCTTCCATTCTTGCTCGCGCTTACTTTGTTCTGTTTCCAACCATTTTTGAAGCTCCAGGCGCTTTTGAGACTCTAAATTTCTGAGCTGAATTTCACGTTCATTCCATTCTTGCTCGTTCTTGGTTTTTGTTTCATCAACCCACGCTTGGCCTTTTTCGCGAATCTCTCGATCCCACACTACGGCTTTAGACCTCAGTTCAGATTCCCAAGAAACAGTCTTCGAACGTAATTCAGATTCCCACGTCAAGGTTCTTTCTTTAGTTACACGCTCAAATATCGCCAATTCATCCGCTTTTTCTTTTTCTGCTTTTCTCAACACTTGTTCGCGATCGTTCCAGTCTTTCTCATTTTTACCACGAGTTTCACTGACCCAGTCCAATGTGTCTTTTTTAATTTTGGATTCGTAATCTGCTAAATTTTTCTCGCGTTCGTCTAATTCCTTAAGTTTGGATTCACGATCTCTGGTAAGCTTAGCAAAAAAGTCATCTTCTTTTTTCTTTAGAACAGAATGAAATTCTTCTAGTTCTTTTGATTTGCGTTCTTCTTCAACTTCTAGATCCATATACCGAGCTGAAATGTCTTTCTCAGCCATCTCTTGGCGTTTTTTAAGGCGCTCATCAAAATCGGTACGCTTGTCAGCCAGATGTTTTTCGACACTGTCTTCTTTCAATTTCAATTCATCTTCGAATGCTTTGCGACGATCGATTTCTTCTTTTTCGTATTTTAATGACAGTAGTTTCTTTTCTTCTTCTAAATCGCGAAGTTCAGCTGTGTATCGCTTAACATCCATTTGATGCAATGAAATTTCTTCTTTAAGGCGTTCAATGTCAGACGCTGACTCTTTTTTGATCTGTTCAATGTCATTTTTAGCCATTAGAATCATTTTGTCGCGCTCTAATTTGTTATTTTCTTCGGTCTCACGCACAAGAGCTTGGACTTTTTTCTGGGCTTCTCGTTCTGTTCGCTGCAACAATAGTTCTTTTTCTTTTTCGGCATCGTTTAGTATTGTTCTTTTAAGCTCATCAATTTCCAAAAGAGATTTGTTTTTAAATTGCTCTAGTTCACGCTGGGCAAATTCGCGCATCACAGTGACTTTTTCGCGCGCTTCTTCAACTATTTTATTAGATAGATTTTCATTTTCCTTAAGAACACGTTCGGCGTCTCCTTGGGCTTCTTCAATTTTATTTTTATAATAGTCATCGGCTTCTTTTTTATAGCCGTTGGCTTTTTCATAAATATCTTGAACTTTAAGCTGTGCGTCTGCTTGTGCTTCATTGATAATACCAACGCCTTTGCGCTTGGCATCCTGAATTATCTGACTAGATTGCATAGAAGCATTTTGCAAGATTTCATCTTGCTTTAACAGCGTCGCATTTTCGATTCCAGCAGACTTGTTTTCCGCTATTTTTATTAATTTATCATGGCTGTCTTGAGCCAATTTAACAACTTTTTGAGCTTCGGCATGGGCCCCTTGAATCAAACGGAGTAACCCGTCTTTTTCATCTTTAGGTAATTGACTTCGAACGATTTCTTCTTTTTTGAAACATTTTTCAAGTAAATTGAAAGACAAATAAATTTCCGACTTGCCTACTTTTACGCGATCGCCTGGCTCGACGCTGACCGTTTTTTGAGCCGGTATCTTTTGATCATTTACAAATGTTCCATTGGCTGATCCTTGATCTTCAATCCAAATGCGGTCATGCTTTAGGGTTACAATCAGATGGATTCGACTGATGTCGGGATCACTAAATGCAATCGTCGCATCTAAAGACCGGCCAACGGTGAACGTATTGTCATCGACTATTTTATATTCGACTTCTTCACCTTGTTGGACAGTGACTATAAATACTTGTATGTTCTTAGCCATTCTATGTTTCCCAATCCCACTTTGCTGTCTACATCAAATAACGCCGACGAGTACCTAAGACGCTTTTGTTTTTTTAAGCTCATCCAGTTCACGACTACGCTGACCTTTTGCTAGTTCTAAATTAATAGATTCTTCGGCCAAAGCTTCTTGAGGATCTTTGTGTTCATCAAATGCACGTTCACTAACTGGGTAATCATTGTTGTCACAACGATACCAAACTAAATCCAATGAGCTTTCAAAGCGATCCACCATAGAAACAAACACTCGATCAGGAGAAAACGTTGTGTTAATCACATTCAACATCAATGAAAATGCGATACCAAATATCGATGATTTCATCGCAAACGAAATTTCAAACAAGAAATGATCCATTACATTTTTAGAACCCTCAACATCTTGTAAATTCATTCCGCCAAGCTCCGGAAGACCTTTTGCAATCCCAACGAAGGTACCAAGAATACCGCAAACAACAAACAGTCCCGGAAGTATTGAAACCATGTCATTCAAACCAGAAATTGGGAAAATACCAAAAACACGATTAAAACATGGATTATGATGAAACGTGGCCCGTGTTATATGCAATAGTTTTGGCGTATCATTTGTCCATTTTAAAAATTTCAATTGTTTCAAAATATCTTTTACTAGCCAAGCGCAACCTTGTTTAACCAGCCAGATGCGATCACTCCAGCGCATGACGCGATCTCGTTGTCTACGCATCATTCGGTCTCGCACTTCAAAAGATTCGTAATAGGTTCTTTCTAATAGCTTTTTCGAAAGAGTGTAAAAAGATACTTTGCCTACAGTCCCAGGAGTTTGGCTTTCCATATAGATAGAAACTCGTTTTTCGAATTCCCTTGCGAACCACTCGTGTCGTTTGACTGTGTACCAAATCATAAATCTTAAAAATGCGCCTACTAGGAAGACAACTCCCATTAAATAGGGCAGACCGAGTATAAAGTATTCAGCCATCGTTTTTGATTCCATATCCCTCTCCTTTAATTATTTTTTTCCATC
>JAYTTH010000299.1:0-5560 GCA_043745515.1 Pseudobdellovibrionaceae bacterium
CTTTGGTTTTGCCACTACTTTTACTACTCAAACCACTAACCTTAGTCAACCGTATAGGCATATGCGTCGAAGTTCGATATCTAAAGCCGGGGAGTGATGAACCGTTAGGATTTGTCCCTGCTCGATTCCCCATCTAAAAACGACGTTGACGCTAGACTTAAAGTTTCTAAGTCGACTATGGGAATAATTATCATCTTCCATGCTCTCGATTACTCGGCGCACATCGCCGGGACTAATTTCGTGGCAGCCTTTTTTTAACCATTGCTTGGACATTCTTCTTAGAAATGCATGCCGTTCTGTTACGACATCAGCTTGAATTTCTCTGGTGCCAGCTTTGCCAAATCTATGCGCCAGTTCCCAGCGCTCGAGCAGCTCTTCCCAGCTAATATCGGTGTTTTCTTTCTGAGCAATTTCAGCAGCGCACTCTCTTATAAGTTCCTTTTCAACTGCGATTGCTTCTTTTCGAGTTTCAACACCGCCTCTGCGCCTTTGGGCCCTTAGTCTGCGGTCATTCTTACTTCTAAGATTGAAAGTTACTACGTATGTTACTTTGCCTTCGTGTTTAATTTCCTTTATCGCCATTGGAATCTCCTTTGTTTTGGTTGGGATTTTCCAATAAGGTCATCAATTTCGAAACGACAGAAATAATTGCGTGAACAATACTTTCTTGGATTCAGTTGTTTTCTGTGCACCATTACGCGAACAGCGCCAACTGATGTTCCAAGATACAAAGCTACTTCTTCAGTTCTGAGCCATCTTTTTATTTTCAAAGAACGTAATTCTAATTCAAATTTCTGATTTTCTTTTTCAGAAAAAGAATCATTTTCAAGTGTCATGGTATTCATTTTTTCTCCGTAAGTTAACTATTTTTTCAGTCCGTTGAACAATTCACCAGGTGTAAAATGCGCTAGTTTCGAGCTGGATCTGCCCCAGTAACCTCCCCCTTAAGCAATTTCCCGATGAACTGATCAAATGAGATTTTTCCATGGGTTTTTTGATAACCCTCATAGGCTCGATTTAAATGATCTTTTTCGGTTAGCGATTTTTCTTGGAGCTCGCTAATATGGGGGATTCCTATTAAGGTCAGGGCTTTATGGATGATTTCATAATCGCGAATTTTTCGACCATGAGATTTTTTATTAACCCTGTCTTTGATTGACTGAAGTAGCTTGGCCGAGTCAGGGTCAAGTTTCTTTAGAACCTGCTTCTTTTTAACCAGGCCAGCCTTTTTAAGCTCAATAGGTTGTTGAATTTCTTGCACTTTGTTCTCCTTTTATTTGGTTGTTGTCTAGATAAATACCGTATTGCGGCAATACGGTATTTGGTGTATAGTGAAAGTTATAAGAAAGGTGGTCCTGATGGGCGCAAGACGAAAAGCTACATTTTATGTCGAAGAAGGCATCCATAAAGCGCTTAGGCTGAAAGCGGCCAATGATGATGTGACTCCGTCTGATTTGCTGAATCAACTTTTGGCAGACGACCTTGCTTAGTATGTCGAAGACATGGAGGACGTCAAAATCGTTAAATCTAGGAGCAAGGAACGCGGCAAAGGGATTCCACTTAGCAAACTTATAAAGAAGCTTTCTAAAAATGGCTAAGTACGAGGTAATGGTTCTGCCTTCGGCCCAAAAAGAAATAACCAAGCTTCCAAAACCAATACAAACCAAAGTTCTAAAGGCTCTGGTATCCCTTGCTGACAATCCGCGACCTGTTGGTTGCAAAAAGTTAGTTGGCACTAGTGCCTGGCGATTCAGAATCGGGGAGTATCGAATTGTATACTCGATCGAAGATAATATATTAACAATCGAAGTTATAAGAGTAGCCCACCGAAAAGACGTATATAGATAAGTCATAAAAAAAGCTTACCTTCTTCAGTTATCAGAATTTGAATTTCAATGGGCCCTTCAAGGATACTATATTCTGGAGCACTCTTTAACTTATCAGCAAATAGATCTGTAGTTTTTCCTAAAGCATTTGTTAATGCTTTCTTGGCCAGAGTATCTAGGCCAGGCTCTTCTACATAGTTCCCGAACACATTTTTCTCTCTTGTTATGGTGGCATCCGAATACCCAGCGGCCCCTGCAGATAAAAATTGTGCAATAAAGTACTTATCTTCGTTTGAAAAAAGTTTTCCCTCTAAACCTGCTATTCCTTTGATATCAAGGGCCGATCCCTGAATACTCCAAATCTGACTTTCTGTTGAATGCCTGATTTTCTTAAATTCAATTGAAATACGTTTTGAGTTTTTCTCTAAACTGGCTTCACCTAAAAAAATGACCTCTTTTTGATTGTTCAAAGTTGCTATCGCTCGGATTGGTGTCTTTGACTCGTGGAATGCCAATAAGCTTTCTTTAATTTGTGCTTTATAAACATTTCCAAGCTTAATTGAATCCAGCCGCAGTGCCTGGCGACTCGTGGGTAAAACAATAGGAGAGCCTTCAGATTCAAAAATTCGATTAGTCATAAAATAGCCTGGCAAATTTCCACCATGACTAATCTTTGAATCCGCTTTTGAATTTGGCTTTGCTTTTACATTCAAAACTGGCCCTTCAAGTTGCCTTGATTTAAGATCGTTACTAAAGCGAGCAGGGTCAGGTTCAACTCTTTTCAAAAGACTTGTTCGAGTTTGAGCCAACACGCCCGAAGATAGCAGTAGCACAGTGAAATGCATTATTAGTGCAGTCATAACCCAGCCTCAATTTTCATAAGAGGCTTTAATATTCGTTTGGCCGCGGTTTTGGAAGGTACGCGTTCTGGGTTTGAGGAAAAACCGAAACCCACTTTTAAATAGTCTTGATGGGTGACTTTAGAAGCAACAATATCAAAAATGAAAACTCGTTTTCCTGATCTAACAATCAAGTTGGTCGAACTAGAATGTGAACTATCCAAATATAGAGTAAGTTCTTTTGGTGAAACCTGAGAAATCAATGCTTTTAGGCCTTTTGGATCGCCCACTCGAACTTCAATGATTGCCTCTGGAAATTCTAAAAGACTTACTAGTCCCGGACTCAATGTTATTTGATGAGGAGTAAAGCGATTAACATTTTGAATTGATATTCTAGATGTTTCACCGGCATTGGAAATAGGCACGGCAATAATACTCCAAAATAAAACAAAAAGCGTAAAGGTAGACCCACAAGCGATACCTAAGGGGATTCGTTCCTTAAATAGATTCATCTTTAACCTCTGCAATTTCATAGCCCCAAGGATTAGCCGCTGTGCGCTTCGTTTTGCTAATTTTTAATCCGATTTTAAGTTTTACCTTTTGCTCGTTCATTCTGGACCAGATTGTAACTGAAATTGTTCCTTCGACTTTGTCCGAGTTTACTAAGTCCAGCGAAATTATCTCTGATCTTTGTGAAAGTGGATTTTCAACCAGCTTCTTTTTTAGGAGCATCAGTCTATCTTTTTCAGATTCCCAGAGATCTGTAGACATCAAGTCAGAGGCACGACCAACTTGATCTGAGAACGTGTTTTCATTGTAGGTGTAGTAATTGGCAATAAATTCAGACACAAAGTTTTTTAATTCATTTTTTAGAATGCGATCGTTGGAATCAGTAACTAGACGTGATCCAGCCTCATCGATAGCAATAAGAATCGTTTTTGATTCTTTTTTAATAGCGTATCCAGTGGATAACACTGCCCATATAAATAGAGTACCGATAGCCAGCCAGTGTTTTATTTCTTCGCGATAGAGTTTTGATTTAAATATTAATGCCACATTGACCTCGCTGCGCTTAACATGGTTGAAGCTGATCCGCTGGTAGATGCCGATTTAAAGAGTGAGTAGGTGAAAAGGGGCGATAGAATTTGCAGTACCATTGTCGAAAACCAAAAAATGATAGTGAAAACGTAGCTAGATTCGTTTTGAGCTAGCACTTCGCTGGCTATTTTTCCTATGAGGGTCCAAGTAACTGGCCAAAGCGCTAATGACATCAGTGATCCGAAATAATTTGTTAATCCAGCCGTTGTATTAAAAAAAGTGGCCAAAAATATGAATATTTGGCCTGCCGATATCAACAGAGCTAAAAACAATGAATAAACGGATTCCACTAAACTTGTAATTGCAACGTCTGCCAAATTTGCAAACAACGTCGTAGTAATTAGTTTTGAGAAAAGAGGAGAAAGCAAATCGCTGATAGATAATGCCCCTTTGCTCACAGTGATGTTTTGAATATTTTGTGCAATTCCTGATACGGCGCTGAAAATAAAATTTAACAGAATCGGAAAAGCAGAAATGAGACCAAAAAAACTAACAGTGTCTTTAATGACCTCTGAGTATTCGTAACTGGGAGCAATTTTGACTAGCAAAAAAACAACTCTTATAAGGAATAAAACACTAACCAGTTGAAACAAAACGGCGCCTACCTTTTCTGAGAGGCTAATAGATAGGTTAAAGATGGTTTCGTTCATGGGAAAAGACGAAATCATGACCCACCGCCAATTTTAGGAAAGCGGGTGTTGTTCAAGGGTTTTCTTTTGGAATCCTCTAAGAGTTTTTCCAGCACCAATGTTTGGTTCATCTTTGTTTCTTTTTCTTCCAGCATTGAAAGATATTGCGCGCGCCTTATAGATTGAAGCTCCTCAAGAATCATAGAGTTCAATTTCAACTCTTGAATTTTGGTGGCTTTTTCTGCGGCTTTCGGTCTAAATCCCATAATTGTGGCGAGTTTTTTAGAAGTCTTTATCGTGTTTCTTAGATATTTTAGGCGTTTTGTAATGGAATTCCCATTGTTCAAGGTCATCTCAATATTTCGATTGAAGTCTTCATTTGTAGACCGAATATCACGGGCCTCAGAATTAATTTTGTTTAGCCTTGCAAGCGCGGCTTCAATGTCGGCTTCAGAATCGCTTTCAACACCTAGCTCTTCTAAAAGGTCCGTAAGTGCAAAGCCAAAATCTGCGGTCTCTTCAGCCTTGTCCATCATTCCTTGAGCCGCCTGAGCGCCAAGAGCTGCCGTAAACGGATCAAAAGCATAGGATCCTTGCGAGAGCATTAAAACCGCGCTTATATACTTAAGCATTTGATAGCCTCCAATAAAGTCAGCTGCGGCATCGCCTTTCTAAGACTACTAATTTTGAGGTTGTCCTCTTTGGAACTTGTGAGGCGCCAGTACTCTTCTTTTGTTACTTTAATTGTAAGTTTTCGCGAGTCTTGGGCTGTTTGGAGCAGGCATTCTGAGAATTCACCCGGGATAGTTCGAAGCTTCTTGATGGAATCAATGTGACCCAGCTCCAATCCGAAACGGTTTTGAAAGTTTATATGATTCCCATCGATCGAGAATAAGAAACGTTGAGGAGAATTATCTATTAGTCCAGTATCATCGTTAACAATCAAGTCTGTGGAAAGCTGAGATATCAAAACGACCGCGTGACCAAACTTTCTAACGTTGGCCGTAGTGAATTTGAAAAAATCAAAGCAGGATTTAATAAAAAAGGGTGTCTCATCACAAATTAGCACTATATGCCTATACGGTTGACTAAGGTTAGTGGATTAAGTAGTAAAAGTAGTGGCAAAACCAAAGTATCCAAAAACTCTATTAGAGTTCGTAGCGCAGTT
>JAYTTH010000300.1:0-21167 GCA_043745515.1 Pseudobdellovibrionaceae bacterium
TGGATGACCGAAATACTCTTTGCCCTTAAATTTTTTTGTAACCCAATCTGTCATGATTATCCCCCTCCCGAGGATTAGCAAACGCACCTGTTGAGGGCAACAGATTATTCAAAAAAATAAGGGAAATTAACGAAATAGCGCGCTCCTGTTCTGACAGAGTCTACTTTAAAAAGTCACTTGCGGAAGGGCTTCGATGAATATAGATACTATTAATGCGCTCTATTTTGGTATTTCCGTTCTTGATGTCTTTTTTAATATCGATATTGTCGATGATCGGGATCTATTTTAAACAAAACTATTGGCCTATTATTTTAATTTTGGTGATCCATCCGGCTTTGGACACTTGGATCGGGCGTAAAAAACCTGATTTATCAAAAATTGAGGCAACACTTTTTGATAGCTTTCTTTTGCTCACAACTGCAACGGTTTACGCAATTTGGATCTTTTGTTTTTACTTTTTTGTGACAGCGCCGTCAATTAGTGATGGGATAGTGGTGGCCATATCTGGCGGTTTAGTAATGGGGTTTCTGGGAATTACCACCTCTCATGAATTGGTGCACAGACCTGATGGACTTTTAAAGTGGTCTGGATTTGCGATGCTTTGGATACTAAATTATGGGCATTGGGGTGTTGAACATGTTTTTGGACACCATAAAAATGTCGCGACTCCAAACGATCCGGTGAGTGCAAAAAAAAATGAATCCATTTATGTTTACCTTGTGCGTGCAATTATAGGTTCATTTATGCACTCATTTGAGTTTGAAAAACAAAAATCCTTTTTTAAAAGCAAGGTACGGCTTTCCTTGTGTATTCAGCTTGTCCTGAATATTTTTGTTTTTGCTTTGTTTGGAATCAACGGATTTATTTTTCATTGGACCCAGAGTTTTGTTGCGGCCGCGCTGTTAGAATCTGTAGAATATATCGAGCATTATGGCTTGGCTCGGAAAAAAATGGAAAACGGCCTCTTTGAGCCAGTGAGTGACCTTCATTCTTGGGATTGTGACTACTATTTAACTAATACAACGCTTATTAATTTGGGTTATCATTCCCATCATCACCAAAAGCCGCTGGTTCCCTATCAGGAGTTACCCGGCAAAGTGGGGCGTCGTTTGCTGCCTTGGGGCTATTCACTGATGATTTTGATCGCTTTTTTACCTCCGCTTTTTTTCCATTTAATGAATCCACGAATTGAACGAGATAAAAATCAAGACGCTTTAACAGCGTAAATTCTACTAATTTTTGCCAGAGCCCATTCAATTGGTTTTCTTAGTTCTGTTTTGGAACTGGTTTCACTATCGCTTGAAATTTTTCTATATTGTATAAACTCGAGTTGAAGGCTTTAAATAAAAATGTTTTATACGTTCCATAACAAAAACACTAATTTCACTAAGGAGAAATTATGAAAGCACTTTTAATATTGGCAACTTTGACTCTAATCACGGCAACTTCATTCGGCGAAATGATTTATCGTCCTGGCTTTGTTCAAGAAGGATCATGTGGATTCAACATTATGATTCCATCTCCTGGTCAATTACCTGGTAAACGCCCTATGATCGATTCTGTAGCACGCGTTTGTTCCGTGTCAGTTCAGGGTTTGAATTCTAAAGCTCCTCTCTATTCATTTGATATTGTTACTGCTCACGGCGAAAAAATAACTTATATCTTTTCACAAGTTAGCCTTAAGCCAGTTTACACTCAGCAACCTGTTGGACCTGGTATTGCGATCAACAACGGACGAATGGCAATGGCTCAACTTCAAGTTATTGGCACGTCTACTAAGAATCAATTTAACACAATCTATTTCGTACGAAGCCCTGACGTTGTGAACATGATGGTGGGACTAGATAAATATTCTTCTGTTGTAGCAATGGGTGGATATTTGCAAGTTCCTGGTAGCTCAGCAAACTTGCCTGTGCAAGTAACTCAGTTCCAAGCTATTTATCACACTATGTAATTAAGAATTTAAATAAGGATTTCTTTTTAAAGAGGCTCCGAGCGGGTCTCTTTTTTTTTAATTTATTACACGCTTGTGAACGATCTTTGAGAAAGAATTAACAGCTTCATACATTCCGCCTAAAAACATCGACCCATAGTCTTTACCGTAAAACGAATTGCACGTTTCGTAGCCACCGCGATTAAATTCCTTTTCTGACAGAATATATCCATAATAAGAATTGGCTAACGTCATAATTACCGGATTGGGCATGCCGTTTTGGGCACTGTATTTTTCTATTTCGGCGCCAATTTCGCCGATTGGTTCGCCTGGTATCATATAAAATGTAAGTGGCGCGAATTGAATCATATTCACTTCCATTGGACGATTTAATTCTGTCGGCAAATTGATTCGAAAAAACATTTTTGATACCCATTGAAAGCCCTTTGGAAGAACGCTTTCCAAACAAAGCGACAGATCCGCTTGGGCGGGGGGCAACTGGATCGTGAATTTTTTCGTTATCGCCTCTTTGGGTTCAATCAATTCTGTTTTTTCCCACATCGGGTAAATCTGGGTCGCAACTCGAGTCCCAAAGCGCTGCATTTTAGCGTAGGTATAATCTTCGGCAGCTGACGCCGACATCGGACTAGTAGACGTAATAGAGGCCGTTTCAACTTGAGGGCCGACATCCCCAGCCGCCCCTGAAATAAACATCACGGGCGCATTGGTCATTCGACTGAGCTCGGATTCAATGAGTCCCGGGATATCACTGCTAATTTTTAAATTTTCGGGACCTAGCCCAGTTCCATGAATTGGAAAATTTAGAACCGTCGCAAGAGTTGCGCCGCTTGTATCCATAAATTTCAAAATATTTATCTGCGGATTTAAATATTTGCTATTTCGTCGATTGTAAACGACATCGTAAAGCTCACCTTTTACGTAACTCAATTGCGCGTCTTCAAGTTTCTTAGACGCTTCAAAACTGGCATCGGCAATCGCTTGGGCAAATGAATTAAATATATCTTCCACATAAACATCAGTGGCTAACTGTTGCCACAGACCAAACTTTACAAATCCACCTGGACCTGAATGTGTGTGAGTTGCAAAAACATTTATCTCTAGAGGTCTATTTATTTTTTGCCTAAGCAGTCCTTCTGCTTTGGCCTTCATATCAGGTTCGATTGCAATAATTTCTAACGACACAAAAAAAGTTAGTTTTTTTCCATCATCGATGGCCAAAGATTTAACAAGCGGCAAGCTGTATTTGCCAACCGAAGATTTAAAATATTTAGCGTAAGGGCCAGCATTGTTTCGAAACACGCGACGCTGAAGGTAGCCAGCGAGTGAAATTCCGTCTGGAAGATCGAGTTCCTTTTCGTGATACCCAACCATAATGGACGCATTTGAAAATGATAAGGCACCAAAGACACCAACTAAGAGCGATACTAAAATCCATTTCATCTTTATAGACTATTCATTTCGAATAAATTTGTCCACACATTAGAGCTTATCTTCTAGAATCGTCTTCTTAAGCGCGTCCACTACCTCGTACGGAGACAGCGATTTATCTTTAGCATTGAATCGAAACAGCCCATATTTTTCTTCATATCCTGACGCCCATTCAAAATTATCGACAAGGCTCCAATAAAAATAGCCAATTAGGCCAGTCTTTTGTCTGAGCTCTTTGACTACCTCTATATGTTGCAAAAAGTAGTCTTTCTTTATTTTTCCAGTTGCGTCAGGCCAACCATTTTCCGTGATCAAAAGTGGCTTCTTATATTTGTCTGCTAAGGACATTAGTATGGTCCTCAAGCCATTGGGATCAATGATTCGAGGATTTGGAAATGGACTGGCTTTCACACGATAATAATAATTAAAACCAACTATATCCACGTGGTCTTTGATTCGGTCTAGATGACGGTAATTAAATTCGTCGCCCAAATTAAAAAAATACCCGGTGATGTCCCACCAAGCTTTTTCCCAAAAAATCATATTTTGTACTGACATCACTTTAGCTTCTGGAAATGTTTTTTTAATTGTTTGTGAAGCTACAATAAATGCATCAGCGGCTTCTTCAATATGCTTTCGATAGAGCTTCAAAGAGTACTTTTCACCCGGAGGAAAAATTCCAAGAAAAAATCCAGCCAAACTCTGTGCATTGGGTTCGTTCTGAGGAGCATAGTAGACAGTTACATCTTTAAATTCATTTATTACTAAGCTGACGAAATCGGGCCAACGTTTTTTGACATTTTCATTCATCCAGCCAAACGTGCTATTGTCATTGGTATCGTAGCCCCAAGATGGAAATGTCCAGTGCCACAAACAAATAATCGGCGTTATTCCATTTTTTTTTAATTCAAACGCAATTTCTTTGTAATGGGCTAAAGCTTCTTTGTTGTAAGTCCCCATTTTAGGCTCGATCCGCGCCCACTCGATTCCAAAACGATAGTGGGTTAAACCTAAGTCTTTAATTTTAGCGATGTCCCGTTTGTATTCAGTAAAACTAAATACGCCGTCTTCTTTGGGGTACTTTAATTTGCCAATATCATAAAACAAATCCCAATCCGTTTTGAAAAAATTCGAATCGTCTTTTTTAACAGCGACATCTTCCGTCTGGTAGGGCGACGTCGAAACGCCCCACCAAAATGCGTTCGCCAAGCCTAACTGTGCTGCAAAAAATAAAATTACGAATGCAATACTGCTTTTCATTTTTCAAATCCTCCTGGTCCAAACGAAAGGTTAGGAGGATTGACGTTGTTTAGTCAATTGAATTGGGATTTAATCTAAGGATGATTCGAATTGCTTTGCTCACAGTTGTTTTGGCTCTGGCGGCCTTGATCTATTATCCCTATATTCAATTCTATGATCATGGTTTAATAGAACGAAAAGTGGCCGCTGTTGAAGCGGCTCTACCTGATCTACCATTGCTGGATTCCTATCTTTTAGAAAAAGAAAGTGCTTTTCCCCATTTACGAAGAGGCTTGGAAAAATCAATTACTTGGAGTGATGCTAGCAAAAAAGAACAAACCGAATTTTCCATAATTTATTTGCCAGGGTTTACCGCAACACGAAAGGAAATTGCTCCGGTTGTGGAAGTGCTCGCAAGAAAATTTAACGCAAATTCCTTTTTTTCTAGACTGCCAAGCCATGGCGAAGAGGCAGATGACTATTCTAATTCGCGCACAGAAGATTTTTTTGAAACTGCGATGGAAGCGGTCCTTATCGGGGGAAAATTGGGGAAAAAACCGATATTTGTCGGCTTGTCGACCGGGGCCGCGCTACTGCAATACACTCTGGAAAAAAGAAAATCGGGCTATGCATTTGTCGCCATTTCGCCGGCCTTTTACAGCCGCTACCATTACATGAATATCGCCTTAAATCCCTGGGTGGGGCTTGGCATAGTTAAACTAATTATAGGTCAGTACTATGAATGGGCTCCGCATTTTCCATCTCAAGAATTATTCTGGAATACAAAATATAACACCGATATTTTGCCACATATGACACGAGTTTTTCAGCTCACAAGTAGGCAAGATTATTCGGATTTTAATATTCCTTATTTTTTAATCTACAATGAACACGATTCCGTTATCGACCACACTTTGATGCTAGAAAAATGGCGCCAGGCTAAAAACCCAATCAATAAATCCAAATCAATTGTTAGCCGGGATGTGCATGTGGTAGCAGGGGATATAACATCCCCGGAAAATACAAAAGTTGTCATCGATGACATATCTGACTGGTTGGTTCAAATTAAATAGTCTTTTTAAGATCTAAAAAACCTATTTGATATATAAAGATTACTTATTGCATTTAAGTCCCGGTTTTATAGGATTCCAGGGCATGTATTTTTTTCATACTCAGGAGGGGAACACCTTCCTTTTACTTTATTACCTGTATTTTTTCACGACATAGAAAATTTTTCGCAACTAACGTACTTTGGGTCCATCAAATTGGTTTGCAGCTTTAAATCAGGAACTTTTTACCTGCGTTGAGAGCTAAAAACGATAACTGAGGAGTTTCAAATGGGAAAAATATTCAAATTGTTATCTCAAATTACCTTTGTAATTTTATTTCTATTTCAGTCTTGGGCATTTGCGGAAAATAAACGCGTTCTAATTTTTTATTCCTCAATTGGAATGGGTCATTTAAGTGCGGCCCGGGCGATTGAGAAGAATTTGAAAGAGGAAGACCCCAAAGTAACGGTTGAGCTTGTAAATATAAGGGATAGCATTTTATCCGAAACCCGCGCCAAAGTCGACGAATGGGCTTTTTGGAAAGTTGTTAAAAATTTCCCTAAAATTTACGATTTTCTTTTTCAGCGGGCTATGCGACGCGGGGTTGAGTCCCACCAATTAGATACCAATACAGAATATGATGGCGACACTATTTTGAAAAAAGTTGAAGAGTTCAAGCCGACCAATATAATTACCACTCATTTTGGTTCAACATTAGCTTTGATTAATCTTAGAGAAAAGAACCATTTATCCAAAATCCCGGTTGCCTGGCTTCACACAGACTATTTTAAAGGCTATTTTCCTAGAATTTCAAAAAATATTGAAATGACGTTTTTAGGTGCGGATGCGCTCACTCAAACTTGGAAGGTCGAAGGCTTAAATTCCGATCAAGTGGTTACAACAGGCCTGCCTATTAATTCAAAAGCTTTTGAAAAGATTGATCGTTCCCAAGTCTTTGCCGCCAATGGGCTGGATCCAGTTAAAAAGACAGTTGTGTTAATGAGCGGCGCCGAAGGTGTCGGAGATTTTCCATTGATTGTAAAAAGCATATCGCAAACTGTTAAAGAGCCAGTTCAAATTGTGGCGATTTGCGGGCGAAACGTAAATCACTTTAAAAAACTAATGGCCTACAAAGCAAGTTTACCAGCCCATGTGACTTTACAAGTTCATGGTTTTATTGAAGATAACACTAAGGTGTTGGACTTAATTAAAGCTTCAGATGTTTATATAACAAAAAGCGGTGGATTGTCCCCTACTGAGGGTTTTGCGATTAATCGACCGATGGTTCTTCTTGACGTTTATGGCGGCCACGAACGCGAGAATGCCAAATTACTTGGGGGCCTTGGTCTTGCAATTGTAAATCAAGAGCAACGTAAAATCGGTGATGACGTCAATAAGCTGCTAACTGATACTTTGACGGTGGATGCCATGCTTCGGGCTCAAAAAGAATTTAGAAATAGTTTTAACTTGGCAGCTATCAATCGTTTTATTTTTCGCGAAGGTGCCACCTTGCCCGCTGATCCCGTTATTGATTTTGGATTAGAAGATGGACCGCGCATTACGAATGACGACAATGCAATTGCGGAAATGAACAAAGCTTTTCCTGCGGATGTAGAGATTATTCTTAGCTATGGCAAATCGGATTCAGACAGTGCTTACAAGGGCGACGCAAATCCATTTGGTCATATCGCAGTTAAAATCGACGGAAATGTTTATACTTTAAATGGCAAAGCTATGGCCGGCGAAGACAATGAACTCGTTTATGTATCACCGGTAGAAGACTACTTATACAGTGTGGAACGAAAAGTTAAAAATATGGAACATTCAGACGCATTCGGAAATTCTTATTCGAGAGACAATATCTCTTTACGAGTCCGTGGTGTTACCGAAGAACAAAAGCAAAAAATGAAAGAATTTGTATTGAGCGTAGATGATAGATTCAGATCTGGGCAGCTAAAGTACAATCGCAATAATTTCAACTGTGCCGATTTAGCAAAACAAATTTTGGAAAGTGGCGGCTTTGTTCCAGACGCAAAGAAACGAAAGAACACCTTTCCGCTAGATGTGCTTACAAACTACAAAGAGTATTTTGAAAACGACCCGGTCTATGAAACCGAAATGGCTTTGTACACGCGAGCTTTGGGATCTAAAAATAAATATCACCAAGCAACGTTTCCACTTTCTCTTTATCAGCTCAAGCGAAGTTTAACTCACATGTTGTTTCCAAAGAGCATGGATCCTTTTGAAAAAGAAGTTAAACGACGAATTTACCTGACTACGGCTCGCAAAGCTTTTCACGAAGAAGTGCCAGGCAAAGCGGCGCCTATAAGCAAAACTAATGCTTACAATAAAAATCTTTGTTTGAGTGTCTATCAAAACTAGTATTCTGATTTAAAAATCAATATCTAGAGGTCAGCTGCCTTCTTCGGGGGGCAGTTTAAGATTGCCATCGTAATAATTACTAGAATAATCTTTCTAGATGCACACACTATTTAAATGGAATTTGTTAGTATCTGCACTACTTGTTGTCCAATTTACATTGCAACTTGATGCTCAAGCCGCAGATTTGACCAGTCAGTATGACCAGCTTTATCCCTATCGATTTGAAGCCTGTTCGTTAACTGATGCCTATAAATTGCCTTACAAACCGCGTTTTGACTGGGGCCACATAGTTATTTTCATGTCTGGAGTCTGCAGAGATGAATCCGCAAATATTCCTAAAGTTAAAGCATGCGATCCAAATAGAACTGGCAATGGAGTAACCATTTCAGTTAACAGCCGAACTCGGAATGTTAACTGGCTTGCTGTGCCTGGAAAATCTTTAAGTTTTTTTGGCAGCGACAGCCTTGTCAGCGCCGCAAATCCGAGGGTCACTCAAGCGTCAGTCGACATCTTAAAAGAACACCTTAAGTCCTTGGGAATTTACAAGGGGATAGACATTTATCCTGAAGATGGCGACAACAACGATTTAACGGCTAAAAACGAAGTCCTTGCCCAAGCGTCAATCACAATGGAAGCCGGTATCACATTTGCCCGAAATTTGAACTGTGTGAAATTACCGGTTACTCAACCTCAGGTCGCCGAGACTGTTTCCTATTTGAACTCACTGAACGATAAATATTTTAAATCTAGAAATTTCAAATGGAGTCCACTGTTTAACAATTGCGCTCATTTGGTTCACAACGTTTTGGCCAAGATAAATGTATGGGAATTTAAAAATGTAGATACCCCTTTGCTTGGGATTGTTAAAAACGCAGCAGTTCCTGGGAATGAACCATTGGATTTAATTAATGTTGTTTATAATTCCGATTTGGATGATCCATTGGCTATTTATAACAATCCAAATTTTAAAAAATCTTTATTTGAAAATAACTGGCTGCCTGTCCGTCATGGCGTACTGATGCAACAAGTGAACATAACTGCTAGCGAGAATGATTTATTTTCTGGAAAAAAAATCGCATTCCATACTTTGCAATTGCCTGATTCCGAAATTAGCTATTCACAATTTGTAAAACAAATTACTGGCGAAATGATCTACACAGATTTAGCTACAAACCTCCACTTTTTTCAAAAAAAATATCTAGAAGCAATTAAAAATAAACAATCTGTTGAGGCCTATTTGACAAGCTTGCAGCCAAGCCAAGCTCGTGACTTTGTAAATTTCTACAATCGCTATTATTCTTATTTGTCTACTCAGCTAGACGATGTAAATCACACATTAAAAAATTATGAAAATTAGTCAGATAGGGAGCCTTTGTGCTCTCTTACTGTTTTCAAAAATCGCAAATGCTGATTTTCTTTGGGGTGTCGCCAATGCTGCGTTTCAAGTCGAGGGCTCGCCGCAACCTTCAGATTGGCTGAAGTGGACTAAAACTCCAGGATTGATTAAAGATGGCTCTAATGCCGACGTGGCGGTTGATTTTTGGAATCGCTATGAAGAAGATATCACTCTTGCTGAAAAGCTGGGCTCCAAAGCATTTAGAATTTCTTTGGCCTGGGAACGTATTGAACCTCAAAAAAATATTTGGAATTCAGAAGCTATTGCCAGGTATCGTGCAATTATAAAATCAATTCGCCATCATAACATGGAGCCAATCGTAACCCTTCATCATTTTGTATTACCACTTTGGGTCAGCGAGCCCGGCGGTCTGACTTCAGATGAGTTTCCCGATGAATTTGCTGTTTTTGCTGAAAAGTGCGTCCAAGAATTATCAGATCCGATCACTGGAGCCACCTATTGGATGACTTTTAACGAGCCTAATATTTTAGTGATGGTTGGCTACCTCGCCGGGGAATGGCCACCCGGCTATAAAGGTGAATTCTTCAAAGCCATCCAGGCCATGAATCATTTAATTGAAGCTCATAAAAAAGCCTTTACCCGCGTCAAAAATTTGAACAAAGCACATGTGAAGATTGGGATTGCCCACCACTGGCGCGAGTTTCAAGCCAAGTATGACCGAATTTTAGATAAGATTGGCCGATTTTTGGGGGAGAAATATTTTAATCGGTATTTTGTGGATGGCATCCAAGCCGATGGCAGCACGCTTGATTACATTGGTATTAACTACTATGGCCGAACGATAATGACGGGCACCCTTGGGTTTCCATTTATACGAACAGATCAGGGCCCTGGGGACGTTAACGATATTGGTTGGGAGATCTACCCTTCTGGCCTAAAGGACACTCTGAAGGCCGTTTATGATCGTTATAAATTGCCCATTATTATTTCCGAAAATGGATTGGCCGACCATCTTGACGCCAAACGATCACAGTTTGTTGCTAACCATGTTGCCTCAATGAAAAGCGCCATGGACGAGGGCGTCCCGGTCATCGGTTATTTACATTGGTCACTAACTGACAATTTTGAATGGGCCCAGGGGTTAAGGCCACGCTTTGGATTAGTCGCAATGGACTATGATAAGAAGGCCACTCGAATTCCTCGACCTTCCTATTTTTCGTATCAGAAACTAATTTCTGATACGAAATTCAAATAAATTAATGCCCGTAAAACGCGGGACACGCATTGCCTGAAGTAGGGTTGGCGTAGCCGGCTTTAGCCATTTTGGTTGCTCGTTCTGCTTCATACGCAGATGCTGGCTTTACTCCGGCCATAATGTAATCAGTAATTAAATCCAATTTAATTTGTTCCCTGAAATTTGCTTGGGCAACTAGCATCGATTGCTGTGTGGCTTGGTCATTTAAAAGTGCTTTGGCAACTGCCCCGGCATCTGATTCAGTGGCTGCAATCTTTGCCAATCCTTGCTGGTCAAAAAATACCGAATTATAACGCTCTTGACCGCCATTGATATCTAAAAGGCCCAATGGTGTCCCGACAACAAACGCTTCAGTAGGCGATAGACCGCCTGATTTAGTAATGTAAATATCAGACGACTTCACGTATTTAAAAACTTTTTCAAGTGGTATAAAACCTTCAGTGACTAGTTTCACATTCGGAGGAAGCTTCATACGCGGCAAAGACCATTTGTGCCACTTGTTGACGCCACAAATGGCAACTATTTGTATTTCTTCAGAGAAATTTTCAGCGATGCTGTTTATCACTTTTTTAAAATTCCCAACGCCTTCTTTTCCGCTCATTAATACGATAGTTTTTTTCTTAGGATCTAGCCCAGAGACTTTCATAAACCTTTCGCGATCTTCGGCCAATAACTCTTTGTAAAAAACTGGGTCAATAGCCATTCCAGTGGTCATTACTTTTTCTTCGGGTATGCCCGCAGCTATCCAGGCGGATTGCATAGCTTCATGAGCCAAGAAAGTCATATCAATGTCTCGAGACAGTAGTTGGTGATAGCGCTCAATAACATAGTCTGTATGGATCCAAGAAATTTTTATTTTTGGATCCAATAGTTTTTGCTCACGCAAAGAAATAAGTGAATCGACACCAATATTAAAGGTATTAACAATCATGTCTGGATCAAACTTTTGAATGTCCGCCAATATTAATTTTTCGTCATAAGGCTTTGAAAAATCAGTGACTGATTTCGCATTTTGGGCATCTGCCATCTGCTTTTTGTACATGGCATCCCACCACTGCGGTTTATACTTAACCATCCAGCCATAGGCTTTTGCATTGAACCAAGACAGAAGCGGCGTGCCTGAAAAAGACCTTACATCGTGAATTTCGACAATAGCCGTGGGATCTCGTTCAAGAATTCCTTTTTGGATCGCTTTAGCAGAACTTTCGTGCCCCTGACCAATTTTCGCAGAGTAAATTAAAATTCGCCGTGGCTTAGACGTCTCGGCTCCTAAAACTATCGACGCTGTAAATAACGTTAAGAGTGCTAAATTAATGAGTTTCATTTGAGTCTCCGGGTTTAGAAGGCAAAATCATTTTAAAAACTTTAACTGTTTGATCTCTGGTTTTGACAATTTCTATTGTGACCACATCCACAACACCGTTGTGATTTGGACCACCAAGGTTATCATACATATTTAAACCAATTGATCCCCACAATGCCGCAAAAAACAGGGGTAATTGAATCGCATTTACAACCGAATAATACTGGGTCCAATACGCGGATGGGGGCAGTTGCCGTGATCCGTCTTCCCGACGCGCTTTCAGCGTTCCATTTAAATACATTTCTTTCAAAGTAGTTTTTTGCTCATCGGGCACTTCTCTTTGAAACAAAGACGTGTAGGGCGAGGTTGAAAATTTTTTATCTATTCGGAATAAATTCATTTGCGGCAACTTAAGGGCAACAGGCGTCATCCAAGTGATTCCTTGAGCGGCAAATAAAGCTGAATTTATAGCAGCGCTTAGGCTCAACTCAAACTTTGCTTCATTTCGATTTACAAAAGTCATAAAGCGCTTAAAGCCAACCGGATCACCGATAAAGCCTAAATTTACAAGAGCTCTTAAAACTCCGGAATTTAGGGACTCTTGTTCTATTCTGGCCACTACCTGTTCGTCTGTAACTTCAGAAAGGGGTTTTTTTCCCCATTGTCTGACTGGATAAAACAAAGCAAGACGTTCTCTAAAAGCAAACGCGAGAAATTTGTTTACTTGGTACATTGTGATCTTTTTAATATCCAACATTTCCACGTATTTAATCATTTTGTCTTGAAGTTTAATGCTTTCAGGCAGAGTCCATGCGGCGCCTCTTTTATTCATATAGACCACCGCTAACGCTTCAATAAATGCGATTTTATCTTCTGGAGATTTAAATTCGCTTTCAATTTTTCCGCTTTCAATTTCTTTAATATAATCGGCTTTTTGTTTTACGAAATAACTGTAATTAAACCGCGTCGTTAATTCAACTGGCTTCATCCAATAATTTAAACACGCTTCACTTGCTGTGCTTTGAAAAGCCCATAATATAACTACGATTGAAAGTAGGGTTTTTTTATTCATCCTATTTGCTACCATAAAATTTTGCACAGTATCCGGCCTTTAGTGCTCTGGTTTGAAAGGACTCGTTGACAAGTTTGTTCATCGCAGTTGGACGCAACTGACCAGAAAATAACTGTTCGTTGGTTATCATGTTTTCAAGCCAAAATCCGCGAATATAACGATTGATTGCTTGATCATCAACAGCCATCATTGTGTCGATCATTTTTGTGTCTAACGGTTTTCCAACTTCAACTTGAAATGTTTCATTCACTTTTGATGATGCGGCTATTTCAACTGCCCGAGTAATCGTATTTTCATTTCCAAATTTAGCCGTGTTTTGATAAACGATCGGCACCAAATTGATCTCGTATCCTAAATCACGAAGGCGCTTAATTAAACCCCACGTGAATTTTTCACGACCTGGCCTGGTTTCCATCATTCCGGCTGAAACACTTCCCTCTGGATAGATTAATAGGTTTTGTGTGTAACCCTTCTCAAGTTCAGCAATTGCGGCATCAATCGGCGTGTCGCTTCCGCCACCTACGGCTATGATGTTACTAAAATATTTATTAATAAATCGTGCGATAGGTTTAGGAAAAAAAATAAACGGTAGGGCATCGTGAATACCCAACTGACTATACGCGACCATATCCCAAACAGGATGCCTGTGAATGGGAGCAATAATGTTTACAATTTTTCTCTTTTTAGAACTATCGCTGTTTAACTTTGGAAGTGCATCAATATAACCTTGTCCACGAACATTTACAGTTACACCGATAAGGTCCGCAAACTTTTGCATCATTCCATTTCCGGTTTTGACATATTTCATACTCTGCGCGCTACCAAACAACGCTTGACCTGCCATCAAAAGAGCGTCTTTTGATAGTTTTATATAAATTTTGCCAACATTTGGCTTCACGGTCGTGTCTTCAATACCACTTACAATCACGTCAGCTCGACTAACAAATTTCTCTGCTACTTCATACAGCAAGCGATATTTAGCCGTCCTAGGAATATCCTTTGGCTGCCCGTAGCGACTTTTCATGTTTAAATATCCAACGTGGGCCTCGGTCGCTTCATTGTAAAGCTTAAAAAGCTCCTGGTAATCCTTGGCGGCCACTCTGTGTTGAGCTTCCATAAGAACTGTTTTTAAATAAAATACTATTTTTTCTGCAAAGTGATCCAACTGCATAATAATTAGCGAATCCAGCTCGGTTTGGAATTCCTTTTGAAGTTGATTCCATTCGGCTATTTCTTGTGAGGTAGCTGTTCGATTTTCTAGCTTTTTATATAAATCATTTGTAGAAAAACCACTAGCTAACATTGCCTGTCGTTTAGTATCTAAATTAGTCTGTTTTAGTTTAAGCAGTTCGAAATCTTCATCCAGTTTAGCCTGGTCAGCTTCAGTATCGATCTTCCTTTGATATTCAGATGAGCCATCTAAGTTCTCATAGTGAGATTCAAAATCAGTCGGGTAAAATGCAATTCGCTTTGTTATTCCAGCTTCCTCAGCTCGCAGTGCCCTCTTGACAAGGTGTTTGATTAGACGCTTTGGTTGATAGAGCGACAAAGGAAACGTTGGACGTCTGTACAAATTATTAGAATCGGGAATATAGGTAAAACCAACTAGCTCGGAACGATAGGTCGGGTCATTTTCAAAATAGTCTAAATAGCGATCAAACACATCCAATGGAAATGTAAACTTATTCACTCGATGATTATCTTTTTTATGATCGGCTGTTTGAAAACCTGCACCATATAACATTTCTTCAACAAAGTCCGCACAGTTGTACTCGCGGGCCTTCCAGGACCACTCGCCACGTCTCCACGCTTCCTGTTTTGCCTGAATCAGTTTCGACAAACTATTCATTTTTTCTGCGTTAATCCCAGAAACACGAATTGAAATCGTGTGGCGCGCATAGGCGGCACCGAATGTATCTGTGTGCTCTTCATTTACATTTGTGCGTTGGACACTGTACAAATAGTCTTCTAAAGTCGTTTCATGAATTCCATTCGATTCAACTCCAACTTTGGCAAGACCGTTCACGGTGTATACTTTATCTTTAACTTTAATTGCTAAATGCCCAAACGGATTGCCATCATCAGTAAAAAAATCTCCATTTGGATATTTTCCATAGGCCATTAATATTTCTATGTCTGCTGGCGAATCAGAATCCAATTTTTCAAGTGCTTGACGTGTGTAATTTACTGTTGTGCCCGCCTCTATACCCAGTTTGAAATCCGGTGCTATCAGCAAATTGGGCTGTTTTACAAAATCCACAATTTTTTGGATGCTTTGCCCGTTTCTAAAAGACAACTGAGCTTCTAACATTGACTTTCTGGATTCTTGATTTTCCAAAAGAGATTTTACATAGGTTCCAATTCGGTATGTTTTATCGGTTGCCATAGCTAAATTAGATTTAGCAAGTACCAATGCATTTCCGTGATCAACGCCCGGAACGGAATCATAGATAACGATCGGGACTATGTTAAATTTTCCAAGAGTTTCACCAATATAAGATGAAGGCACAACCATTACGTCCGTGGCTTTTGCAATAGAGTCGTAGATTAATGTGTCGCCTTTGGCCGTTACTACTTTGCAACTTGGGAAAGACTTTTGAATATCGGCGATGTCACCGTCACTGATCGCTTTTTTTATGAAAACTTGCAATGGCTGCCTGTTTCTATTGGCAATACTTTGAATAGTTTGTTTCCATTCTTTAGATTTTGCTTGATCGCCCAAATCAACACTTATTGTAGTTATCAATTCATCAAGTCCGGCCGATTTGAAATGAGCTCGTGAGGAATCCTTATCTTGAGTTGCTGAAAGTGGGGTGCCTGTGACGTCCACTTTTTCAGAGGAAACGCCGCCGTCTGCCCATCGCTGCGCTACAAATTCTGAATGAACAAAAGTTTTGTCGATTGCTTTTGATATTCTGGGAAAATAGCCTGTTATGAAATCCGTGTGCAACCAACCAACTCTTGTGTTGCGAAGCCCTCCGCGTTCCCGAATATTGCTAAGTGCTTCGGACGCACCATAGTGAGTCGAAAGGATCGTGTCTGGCGCTTCGGACGCAATATAGGATTCCAACGCTTTGGTATTTAGGCTGTCTTGCAGTAGCCCCAAAGACATTACTTGTTGGCCACGACTTAAAAAACTATCATAGAATCTGCCGAAAATTTTTGGATAGCGATTGATCAGGAAATCATATGCTTTTTTTGAAAATGTTCGGTTGGCTAACGATTCAAAATTTCGAATGTCTTTTAGTACTATTGTAGTCTGATCGGCATCGTCATTAAGCAACGATTCTTTCACAGATTCAGCTACCTGAATATGGCCCCTATTTATAGAAGAGTAAAACAAGACAACCTTTTTAGCATCCGCCGAAAAGGAGTGAAATGCGAATAATACAAACAAGAATCCAACAAACGTGTGCTTCATGGGTTTCAAATAATTGCAAAATTCATGGGATGTTAAAGCGTTTTAAAGCTGAAAATTTTACCTTTTGTTGTATCAAAATAAGACAGATGACACTTTTTGAGTCTCACAAAGAGAATTTGGGAAGTATTTGGGGACCTAAAGCACTCTATAGCTAACATTATTTAACTTTAGCCGCCTCCATAGAAATTGCCAATGAGCCAATTTTTGAAGTCCAACCATAAACATTTTCAAGTGGACATCCCTCGGGTCTAGTTTCCAAATCACTTACACATAGTCTTTTATAGATTGCGCCTGGGCTGTTTAAGCTTTCTGTGGAGTCTTTCTCGCTATGAGTTCTTAAAAATCCCCCGGCTAAATCGCCGCCGATCATGTAAATAACGGGCTCCGCGACTACTCCGTCTTTTTCAACAATTGAAGGAATACCTTCTTGAATAATTACCTCTTCCACATCACGACCGCCTTTGGCCGCTTTCATTTTTTTTCGAGATTTGTTGTTCCATTCAAGAATTTCTGCTGCCGTTTGAACTCTGATAACAGCCAACCCATAAGTGCCGGAATTATTTTTTACGAAGACAAATGGCTTTTGCATAATTCCACGCTTTTTATATTCGACTTCAAGCGCTTTCAACATATCGTCGACTTTTTCCGATAATTCTTTCCGGCTTTCTTCAGAATTGATATCGAAATGTGGAAAATATTCGGTTTTAACTTGAAATACAAACGGATCGATATCCGCTATTTCTGCAAATTCGCCGGCCAATTGATTGTAGTATTTGAAGTAGTCACTTTTCTTTCGTTGATACCACCCCAATTCACGAGGTGGGTTTATCGGCAAGGTCATCGTACTGGCCCAATCTGCATGGGCCTCTGAAAAATCATTGTTGCTGACAATCAATTGGGGCTTAAAATCCTTTAATAGCGCAGAGTCTCCCCACGCGGATTCAACTTTGACTTCATGGCCGTTAGCGCTTTTTATGGTAATTGGATTTTCTAGTCTCGTGCCAAACCCAACGCGAACTTCTTTGCCTGCGCTTTCAATTAAATCTTTTATGGTAACTACATTGTCCCAATAGTAAGGATTCTGAGTGTGTTCTTCAGTTACCAACAGAATTCGTTTCAAATCTTTTGAGTATTTTTCTTCTAAATAATGTCTCATCAGATCTATGCTGGTTTCCTTGTCAGTAGGACAGATGTTATTAAATCCGGCTGGATAAATATTTGCGTCTACGTTGGCTACTTTATAGCCCGCATCCCGAACGTCATAACTTGAGTAAATTGGAATAAAAGCATTTTTTGCTTTGGCCGAAAACCATTCGCAAATAGGATCTTGTTTAGATAGAATTTTTTTATGGAGCTCGGTCCGGGTAAATGGCATAAAATGTCCTTATTTGAACGTGTTTTCAGAACTTTCAATACTCAAATTATCTCGAAATATTTGATGTCTAAAAGATTCTTGAGTCGGTGGCGTATATTTATATTGATCAAATATTTTTTCAAGCACTACATCTTGAATTTGTGCTACATAAGTAAAAAATTCTTCTTGAAGAGGCGATTTGTTTTGACCTTCTAAAGGTTCAAACATTTTAATTGAGTTCAAAAGTTTTGAAAACTCTGTCATTTTCAAGAATTGATTTTTTTCCTCCTCGATCCGATCAAAATCTGTCGACGTTCTTTGGGTTTGACTCAAATTCCATATCCACTGAATTTGGCTAATTAGTTTTTTCTGCGCTTTACCAGAAAACGCAGATTCATTTCGATTCATCGAATACATAAGAAATCTATACGTTAAAACAAATTTTCGTAGTTCTAAATCAAACTCGTTAGATTGCCATTGAGAAAGGCCACCACCCATTTCGAGGTACAGTTTAGCTAGCGCCGTGTTGTCTAGCGATTCTAATTTCAAATATTCGTTCAAGCCCGCTTGAGTTTCCTTTAGGTATTTGAAACCCAAATCTGCCAGGTTTAACCGGGCGTAACTGACAGACAATTTTAAAGGCAATTCAAAGAGTCTATTTTTCGCAGACAGATACTTTTTGCTTTTTTCTGTTTCATTTAGAGCGGCCAGTGATTTATCATATTTTTCCATAGCTTCGTAAATATCGGCACTCTCAAAAAGCGCAAGATAGTAGATTTCTTTATTAGAGGAGAATGTTTTATTTTGCACTTCAATGTTAGACGCCAAAGCTTCGTTTAAAAGATTCTTTTTAAGGAACAGCTTGCTTGATAACAGTTGAACATATTGAACATAAATAGAGTTCGGATAATTTTTTAGAAACTCATCGCGTTTGGTTTCAAACACAGCGTTGTCTTCAAGTAAAAATATTTTGTCCAATTCTTGGACCTGCGCTTGGACTTGAGCCTGTTCGACGGCTGTAACGTCTGGCTTATCAACTGTTTTTGAAGCACAACTGCCTAAAATCAAAATCGCAACCATGCTGAGTATAGAATTCATCGCGCCCTTCCTAGTTTATCTCCAACTACAATTTTATTTTTTGACCAAGGTCAAAAGCAATCAATTTCAAACTGTCAGCG
Organism: Pseudobdellovibrionaceae bacterium; assembly: GCA_043745515.1. Taxonomy (GTDB): domain Bacteria; phylum Bdellovibrionota; class Bdellovibrionia; order Bdellovibrionales; family Bdellovibrionaceae; genus UBA2316. Next base: position 18,993 of record JAYTTH010000300.1, read on the forward strand.
TCTGAAATCGGATCTAAGTACTCTTTCAGGGATATAACCTCGGTTTTATCATCTATTTGGCTTTCAAATTTATGTAACAGTTCCGACCTGTAAGCGATCCAATTTTTAAATGATTTTGCCAGTTCCCCTAGGGCCTTAAGTCCATCATCCGACCGCGTCTGGGCTGGATCAAACGCAAAATCAAATGGCTTCTCGTAGAGTGCCTTATTCACAATTATTTTAGTTAACAGATAGCCTTGTTTCCGAACCTCCCGACCTAAGCTCATAGCTTCAATCATTTTAACTTCGTCCAGACTGGAAACTAGAAAAAATCGAGTGTTAGGACTAACTAACAAGGTGTGCACCTGCACAATTCGGTTTTCCAAACGGTCTTGCCAACTATGAATATAGGAAAAAAACAAACGCAGTTCCTTTACAAATTCCGAACCTGTTAATTTTTCCAAAATTTGTATTACTTGTCTAGTTCCTGTAGAAATTATCTGTGAAATCCAATTGCCTTTGCCATCTAAAGCTCGGAACCACTTGGCTACGCTTTCATTAAAAAGCGCTGCTAATTTTTGAGGAGCATTTAAAAAATCGATCGCGTGTTTGGAGGGGGGCGTATCTAATACTATCCAATCGTAGTCACCACTTTCAAAACAACTATACAGTTTTTCTAACGCGGTAAACTCTTGAGATCCAGCAAGGTTTGTCGATATTTGTTGATACAATTTATTGTTGAAAATCGCAGATACGTCGGCGCCTTTTCCAGATGCTCGAATAATAAAATCATTAAACACCTGCTGGTGATCAATTACAGAGGCATAAAGTTCGCCTTTTAACTTCAATCCTGGCACCAATGTGATGTCACTTTTGCCTTCGATTCCCAATGTCGTGGCCAAACGTTTCGCTGGGTCAATCGTCAGAACCAGCGTTTTGAAGCCATGTTCAGCCAACATATATCCAAGGGAAGCTGATACGGTCGTCTTCCCAACGCCGCCGCTTCCGATACAAACTAAAATTTGAGTATTTTTCATATTTTAATACCTGCTGCTAGTTCGCCAATTAGTTCATAGGATGATTTTTCAAAAAGAAACGGCATCGCTGTGGCACTTAAATTATTCGAGCGCAGTCGATCGATGGAATCGTCTTCGCGATCCAAAGTGTCTTTGATGTATTTAACAAAAATATTATTTCCTGGAGATAAATCTTGGGACTGAAGCTTTGTGTTTAATTTTTTATTCAAAACCACTCGAGGTTGAATTTTAAACTCAGAAGACAGTTGCTGATAAAGCTCAAGTGTTTCTTTGACGGGCAACTCTTCAGCTAAGGTTACAATATGGTATTCACAAATCGACGCGTCTAAAATTGTTTGCAAAATGCTTCGGCTTTGTTCGCCCATAGGGCCAAATCGGATAGCTTCGGCCATTCCTTTGGGGGCCCGCATTAACGCCAGAAAATGCCCTGTGGCGTAGGCATCCACGATAATTACATCATGAGGCGACGACGGACCGTGCCGTCTGGGTCCCGACGTGATTTTGCCTAAAATTGATAGCTCGGGTAGTCCAGGTGCTATTTGAATAAGCGATCGGCTGACTTTGTTTTCAAAAAATAACTTATAGATCGTTTCCGATCGCAATAAATGCAGGGCATATTCACGTAAACAGTCTGCTCCTGACCATAGAGCTATTTCCCAGTCATTTTGAGTTTTAGTTGGGCTATATTTGACTTCGGGCATGTTGAAAAAGGATTTGAAAAAGCTTTCATCGCCCAATTCTACGAGCAAAGTCTTTTTTCCAGAGGCAGAATAGGCGTGGGCCAAAGATGCGGCGTAGACCGATTTCCCGACGCCCCCCTTACCAGTCACGAAAACTATTTTTTGCATTAATTATCCTGTCCCCAAAGCCCTATCTTAAGTGCTTGATTTTCTAGAACCTGTCACCTAGTATCCACCCTTCTGAATTCACTCAAAAAATACAGGAGTTAGCATGATATCAAACGTGGAAAAAGTGACGTCCCTTCAACGTAAACTCAGCGTGGCCGTTCCCGTTATGGACATCCAAACTAGCTTTGAAAAGGTTTACAAAGATATCCAGCAAGAAGTGACCATAAAGGGTTTTAGAAAAGGCAAAGCTCCTATGACTACTATTAAAAGTCTTTATCAAACTCGAGTCAAACAAGATGTCATTCAGGATC
>JAYTTH010000301.1:0-1524 GCA_043745515.1 Pseudobdellovibrionaceae bacterium
TTAAACACTCTCCGGAATTTTTTGGATTGAATTGCCCATCACACTGGCCATAAAGCATATTGTAATCCATCGCCACGGTTTCTTTTTTGGGACCTAAAAGAGAAATTCTTGATAAGCCCACATTCCAGACTTTGGTGCTCATTAAATTAGGCCATTTATTTTTTATCATTTGGCTAGCGTCATAGGAATAGTTGAAATCTTTTAGCACCTGCTGAGTTGCTATATTTTGAGCCAACAATGGCGCTCTGAATCCTTTTATTGCGATATGAAGTGTGCTTTCCCATTGATACTCAAACGGCTGATTAATTTTGGGGTACAACGTAAATACTTTTTCTACAAGTTTATGAAATTCCGTAAATTCCTGAGTCCATTCTTCCTTTGTCCAAAGTCCACCATCGAAATGCCCATTGACGTGAGATCCAATATCCATAGGATCTTTGGCATTTAGAGCCTGCCAAATGAACCCGGTTCTTTTTTCTATATCACCGGGTTCATTTTCCGCAAATCCAATATCAGACGCACCTGCTTTTCGCTTGGGCGGCAGATAATTGGCCTTGTCTTTTTGATTGAGAAAATAAACACCACTTATAAAATACGAAAACTGGCTTTTTGTATCAGCGGCTAAGGCCAGAGTTTCTTTCCAAAATGCGTGGCTTTTCGAGCCGTCAAACGAAATCAAAACAAACTGTGGTGGGCGCGCCTGTTTTACAACCGGCTTTCCTTCTATCTTGGCCTGCTGACCAAAAGAAAACGAAGCATTTATTATCAGTGAAGTTAAAATAAGAAAGCCAAACGTGCGCATTTTAGGTCCTTTTAAATGGAATTTTCTCTATTTTTAATTATCATTTGAATCAGACTGCCGTCCGCTTTAACCCGATCAACTATGGATTGCCTAACCAAAGGAGGACTTGTGGTCCAACGACCGTCTTCAGGGGGAACAATTTGAATCACTTTAACGTCTTCTTTTTTAAGCTCGTCAATCAATGCCTTCAGTACAGGAATGGTTAGTTTATTAGAAAGCGACAACGAAACTACACCGCGGTAGTTCTCTTTTTTTAGACTTTCAATGATACTTTCTTCGGGGTTTATAGCCTGATAATCGATGTTCCAATAAATAGCGTAAACGCCATTTTCTTTTATGAACTGCCGAGTGGATACTCCGCCGTGCCTTGGCGACAATCTAACAAAGGGAAATACAAATCCAGTCGCCAAATAGACAAGTTCGTGGCCGGTTTGTAACTCATTGGCAATCGACTCTTGCGCAGACTTAAACTCACTAGCAGAATTTTGCTTTCCCATACCTTGAGACCCCAAAATGTGCCCCAGAGTCAGAATTTTATATACTTGCTCGGGCTGGGCTATTGCGGACGCTCCGGTCACAAAAAACATGCCTCTTATATTTTCAGCAGCCATGATTTCTAAGGATTCGTCCAATATGCCTATACGGTTGACTAAGGTTAGTGGTTTGAGTAGTAAAAGTAGTGGCAAAACCAAAGTACCCAAAAACGCTGTTAGAGTTCGTTG
>JAYTTH010000302.1:0-5549 GCA_043745515.1 Pseudobdellovibrionaceae bacterium
TCCCTATCCAAATTCTGATTTCTATTTTACTTTTATTACGCACAAAGAATCAAGCACCACGAATTGATTGAATGAGGCTTTCATGAGTTATATTAAAACCGATTTTTTAGTCATAGGCTCTGGGTTAGCGGGATTAGCAGCCGCTCTTAAATTATCTACACTCGGAGATGTGCTCATATTAACCAAAGAAAAAGTCGAAAATGCGAACTCGACTTGGGCCCAGGGGGGTATTGCAGCCGTTTTCTCTTCCGAAGACAGCTTTGAATCCCATCTTCAAGACACTTTGGTGGCCGGCGCTGGATTATGCAATGAAAACACCGTTCAGAATATTGTTAGGCAAGCGCCTGATAGGATTCAGGATTTAATAAACTGGGGTGTTGAATTTGACCACAAAAAAACGCCTCAAGGCGATCATTTTGAAATGGATTTGACCAAGGAGGGCGGGCATTCCTATCGACGTATTTTGCACTTCGAAGATTCCACTGGAAAACATATTCACCATAAACTTTTAGAACGTGTACAAAAAACACCCAATATTAAAATTCTAGAAAACACCTTTGCGATTGATTTGATTTTAAACAAGCAATTGGATGTGTGGAATATGGGACCCGCAGAATGTTTAGGCCTTTATGCTTTGAACAATAAAACTGGCTTAGTGGAATCGTATTTAGCCAGTCAGGTGATTTTAGCCACCGGGGGTTCAGGAAAAGTATATAAATACACCACAAATTGGAGCGGCGCCACCGGTGACGGGATAGCAATCGCTTATCGAGCGGGCGCTCGTTTGTCTAATTTAGAATTCATGCAGTTTCATCCGACCTGCCTATATCACAAAGACTCCAGAAACTTCCTGATCTCTGAAGCTTTGCGAGGCGAAGGCGGCGAATTGATAGATTCTCAGGGCCATGCGTTCATGAAAAAATATCATCCTTTGGGATCGCTTGCGCCAAGAGATATCGTGGCACGATCGATTGATGCAGAAATGAAACGATCGGGCGCCCCCTGTGTGTTTTTAAAAATGACCCACTTGGATCCCGAGTTCCTAAAAAACCGCTTTCCTTCGATTTATCAAAAATGCCTCGAATATCAGATTGACCTGACCACAACTCCCATTCCGGTTGTTCCTGCTGCTCATTATTTATGCGGCGGAGTCATCACTGATGTAAGCGGGCGAACTGATATTCAGCGACTTTGGACTATCGGCGAATCCGCCTGCACTGGCTTGCATGGCGCCAATCGTTTGGCATCCAATTCATTGTTAGAATGTGTAGCCATGTCTGAAAATTTGTTTCAGCAGCTGAAAAAAGAACCGAAACGAACAACATTCGCCAATCCCAATCCTTGGTTTTATCCTCAAAAAACCGACGAGGATGAAATGATAGTCATTCATCATATGTGGAATGAAATTCGCGAAATTATGTGGAATTATGTCGGCATCGTGCGCAGTGATAAGCGACTGCTGCGCGCACAATCCCGTCTTAAAAATATTATGACTGAAGTTAAAGACTATTATTCTAACTTTCGAATTCATCGCGATATAATTGAACTAAGAAATATCGCGACTGTTGCAGAAGCCATTGTCGAATGCGCCTTAAAACGACAAGATTCAATCGGAATTCACTATAATTTAGATAAACCTAGTGTGGATTCAAAGCTAAAAACCAATTCAAAAAACACAGTGGTTTACCGAAAGTATTAGGAACTAAACTGATACCTGGTGCAGCGCTATCGACCATACCTTACCCAACATAATACCCGAGACCAAATTACTGTCCTTCGTCCGGACCGGAGGCCAGGAGAAAACCTTTGCTTTCGCCCCTGACCTTTTCCAATAAAATGATATATTTCTACACTCTTTTCGTATTTAATTAGGGTTATGAGTTCTAACTATCATCGCAACGAAGGTTATTTTAAAGGCTATAAAAACGAATCGCTCTTTTTTCAATCGTGGGAGAAAAAGAATCCCGAATTGAATATTATTATTACCCACGGGATGGGCGAACATTCTGAATCTTACATACGTCTCATCAATCATTTTGCACCAGCAAACTATAGTTTTATATCTTGGGATTTACGCGGTCATGGGCGCAGCGATGGAAAAAGGGGCTACGTCGACCATTTCAATGATTTTGTTTACGACATGGAAATTTTTATTAACCAAGCATTCCAAACCTATTCGTTTGAATCACCAGTCATTCTATTGGGGCACTCGTTAGGTGGTTTGATTCAAACAAAATTTTTACTTGCGAATCCAAACAAATACAAGGTCAATGCTCAAGTTTTGAGCGCGCCTCTTTTTGGATTTTCACTTCCTGTGCCCTCTATAAAAGACAAAGCAGCTCGATTTTTAAATGCCACCTTTCCTAAAGTTACTTTAGGAAATGAAATAGAAAACTCGATGCTTACTCGTGATGCTTCGGTCGTTGCCGAATTCGAAAAAGATCATCTCCGTCACACGCTAATTTCGTCAGGGATTTATCTGGGCATGATGGAAAGTTTTGAAATGGTATCCTCAAGGGCCAAAGAAATAACTCTACCCACTATTATGCAAATTTCTGAAGCCGATCCAGTTGTTTCGACTGCAAAAGCAAAAGAATTTTTTGAACTTATATCATCGCCTCTCAAACGTATAATTATGTACGGAGACGGCGCTCGTCATGAAAACTACAATGACATTCACAGAGAGATTGTTTTTCAAGATTTGGACAAAAATCTAAAAGGACTCTTAAAATGAAATTGTTAATTCTGTTTTTCCTTTGCTGGGCATTAGAATCCTGCACAACCAAACCTTTACCAACCTTTAATTTGAGACTCATCTCTGAACCCGACTATGTCCAAATCGTAAAAAGAAACGAACGCCACGAGCAAATCTATTCGGGCTTGTACAATGCTATCGATCAAACTGGTGCCATAATTAATTCCGAAGTTTCCGAAGCTCAAGTGGATCAGCAGGCGCGCGTTTTTATGTGGGACGAAAATAAATACACCCAAGAAAAAATCAAAGCTGAAGAAAAGCTTCGAAAAGAATCCGAATTTTTCGTCAGCTTTTTTACTCCAGATAGAAAGCACGACGATTTGAATAAAAACAAAACTCTTTGGAAAATATTTTTAGATGTAGATGGAAAACGATTTGAAGCTAAAGTGACTAAAATTAAATTACTTACAGAAGAAGTTCAAAGCCTCTACCCGTTTCACAATCGATTTTCTACGCCCTATTTGATGGTGTTTCCTGTACCAATGAAGCAAATTGAAAAATCGGCCAGTATTAAGCTTACTATTACTGGCCCCGTCGGTTCCACAACACTTGACTACGCTAAAATTAAAATTGAGTAAGGACTATTTATTTACTCGCAATTTTATTGTTTGAGTTTGGTATTTAATTTTCAGTGCTTGGGCTTCCTGTGCAACAGCTTCGTTGCCTAAATTAAAAGTAAAAATTTTTGGAATTACTTCACCTTCTGGACAAAACATTCGTGAAGTCGCAACTATTAATTCGGCGCCGCATTCAACGGCTAAATTTCTGGTAAAACGATCTTTTCTACAAAGCGGATCAACAACCAGCGATGCAGAGGCCGTATTGCAGTCCCCAAGAATTGTGACATACAGCTGGTTCTTATTTGTGAATGCACTAAAATGAGTTGCCGCAAAAGCCATAGAACTGAAAAAAATAAACGCCGACAAAATAATTTTCATAAGACCTCCGAATGGCTTCTGTCGTAGCGTCTATCCAATACTAGGGTCAAGCCTTATGTCGCTCTAATAAAATGATTGCAACCATAAAAAACTTTAACAGTTGAAGGCTCCTAGCGCTTAAAGCCTTTATCAACGATATAGTCAAAAGCTCGTGGCAAAAATTTAGAAATTTGCAAATTAAGACCAGTCATCCCAGAAGGCTTTAAAACGTCCAAATCCAATCGAATTGCTTCATAGACCAATTCCACATAATCAGAGGCACTCATGGACGGAATTTTCATTTTAATGTGGTCTCCGTATAACTTATCGATGTTATCAAACATGTCAGTTTTAACTCCCGGGGTCAGTAACACTAAAGTGGAAACCCCAGTTCCCTTAAGTTCTTTCCGCAATGACTCTGTAAACGCATAAACAGCCGCCTTGGACGCGGCATAAGTGGAGGCGCAGGGAAAAAACATAACGGATGAAACACTTCCATGATTGATAATTTTACCAGATTTTCTCTTCAACATTTGCGGCAAAATCGAATGAGTCAAATGAATTAATGTATGGACGTTGACCATAAGCATTTTGTGAATTTCGGCGATATTCTGATTTTCTAATAAGCCACCCGTCAGCAAGCCCGCATTGTTAAATAGAATGTCGACTTCATGTTCATTTAACTTATTTCCGATTTGTTCAACGTCTTCCAATTTAGACAAATCAGCTTCGTAGGTTAATACTGATTTTGCACCCAATACTTGAAGTCGTTTTTCAAATTCCAAATCCTGTTTACGATTGACCAAGATAATATCTGGCTTTTCAATAGCGATCCGCTCGCAAAAAATCTTGCCCATACCACGGCTTGTTCCAGTAATCGCAATTCTCTTATTTTTTACTTGCATAGCCCCAACCTTTTAACACTTGTTCTTCTTCAGATTGTGTTTTTACTTTTTTAAATTTTACTCCAGGCGCGCCTTTGACCCGTTGTTCACATTCTGGCCATGTTTTATGCCGCTCTAGCACTCCATTTTTTAAAGACAGATAGTAGGCGGCTTCTTTGGAGTCTGATTTTTTTTTAAAATTGGAATCAGGAATAGGCTCCGTCTCAGGCGTTTCATAAATATCAAACGAATAACTTACGGAAGGGCCTTCATAAAGATCTACATACCTGCTTTGCGAAAAACCAACAGCAATTTCGTCGCAACGTTCGTTTCCAGCAACTCCAGTATGCCCGCGAACATAATGCCATTTAATTTTTTTATCTGGAAAAAAAGATAGTAACGAATGCAACAAAATCCAATACTCTTTGTTGGCAATTTCTTTTCCCTCAGCATTTTTCCAACCACGAAAAACCCAGCCCTTGATCCATTTTGTCACACCATTCAATACGTAAGAAGAATCCGTATAGTAACGAATCTCTTCACAGGTCATTTTTTTAACAAAGTCTAAACCTTCAATTAAGCCCTGTAACTCCATTTGATTATTAGTAGTGTCAGCTTTGCCACCACCCAATTCGACAACTGTTTGGTTGGGCAGCCCAATAACTGTTCCCCAACCCCCTGGCCCTGGGTTACCACTGCACGCTCCGTCCGAATAAATTACGATTGTTTTCACTTCAGAAAGACTAGAACTCATCTCTACCATAGGCAATAGCTTTTTATAAAATCATCGGGCGTTCAAATATTAAATGAATGCCCAGTGTATTTAATTTTAATTACCAGAAAGCGAAGTACTTTTTGATTGCTGCGTAAGCGCCAACATCACTTCATCTGTCCAATCTTTTAAATCTACCTTTAAAGCCAGACTCAACACTTCATTGATATGGGTCACAAAATGAAATTGGATATCTGCTTTAATTTCTTCTGGTATATCGC